>CAZLNA010000142.1:0-5909 GCA_964560485.1 uncultured Desulfobacula sp.
GCCAAGATACGCCCGCTGTACATCGTGGTTCGACAGAAGGTCTGAAGCCGGTCCCTGGACAATTACCTTTCCGGTCTCCAGCACATATCCCCGGTCAGCAATGTTGAGCGCTGCCTTTGCATTCTGTTCAACCAGAAGAACGGTGTTGCCTTCATCCCTGAGCCGTTCAATGGTCTGAAAAATTTCTTTAACGATCAGTGGCGCCAGTCCTGTGGACGGTTCATCCATCATCACCAGTGACGGCCGGCTCATGAGCGCCCGGGCCATGGCCAGCATCTGCTGCTCTCCACCGGAGAGGGTACCGGCCAGCTGAGCCCTTCGCTCCTTGAGGATTGGAAAAAGCTGGTATTGATGGGCCAGAAGATCATTGATCACTGCCTGCCCCTCTTTCTGGATGACATGACCGCCGAGAATCAGGTTTTCTTCAACCGTCATCGTGGCAAAGACCTGTCTGCCTTCAGGCACCATGACGCAGCCCAGAAACGGAATTTTATGCGCCTTGGCCTTTACAAGGTCGTGGCTGTTAAAGGCCATCTCGCCTCTGGTTGTTTTGATCAGACCGGAGATCGTGGACAGCAAAGTGGTTTTCCCGGCACCGTTGGCACCGATAATGGTCACGATTTCACCCTTGTCCACATGCATGGAAATGTGCTTGAGGACCTTAAGCTTTCCATAGCCGGCTTCAAGATTTCTAATTTTCAGTATCGCACTCACAGTGAATCTTCCTGTCCAGACCGTTTGATCTGTCTATTCGCCCAGATATATCTTGATGACATCAGGGTCTTTTTGGATTTCTGCTGGCAGCCCTTCGGCAATTTTCTGGCCAAAGCTTAACACCGTAATCTCATCTGAGATATCCATCACAAGTGACATGTCATGCTCCACCAGGAGCACGGTAATGCCTAACCCCCGGATTCTGGTGATCAGCCGTGCCAGCTTTGCCGTTTCATAAATATTCAGACCGGCGGCCGGTTCATCCAGGAGCAGGAGTCTGGGTTCCAGTGCAAGCGCCCGGGCCAGTTCCACCGCCCTCTGCCGGCCAAAGGGAAGGCTGGCTGCATCCAGATCAGCGCAGTCTTCAATTTCGAGAAGGGTCAGCAGTTCCATGGATTTTTCCCGGATACGGACTTCTTCTTTCCGGGTCCAGGGCATATGGAACATGGACGCCAGAAACCCTGAACGGCTCTTCACATGGCGCCCCACCATAACATTCTCAAGCACGGTCATGCCTGAAAAAAGTTTGATGTTCTGATAGGTCCTGGCCATTCCCAGTGCCGCGATTTCATAGGGCTTTTTATTTTTCAACGGCTGACCGTCAAATGCAATGGTACCTGCACTTTTGTCAAGCACGCCTGAGATCAGGTTAAACAGGGTGGTTTTCCCGGCGCCGTTCGGCCCGATTACTGCTTTTATCAACCCTTCCTTTACTTCAAAGGTGACATCGTTCACAGCTTTAAGCCCGCCAAAAGACTTACTCAGATTGTTTATCTCAAGCAGTGTCATGATCTGCCCTCCTGTGAAACCGCATCACCGGATGATGATGCGGCCCCGTCACTGGTCATATCATCTTCTGCCAGGCATTCCACTGTTTCAGACGCTTTGGACCCCCCGAAAAAACGACTGAATTTCTGCCTGAATTTCAACCTCAGAATACCATCTGGTGCAAAAAGCATGATCAGAATCAAAATCAGGCCAAAGACTGCGTCATCATATGAACCAAAAACCCCTCTGAGGGAAAGAAAATTCAGCACCACCCCCATGATCAGGGCTCCCCAGAGATGTGCCATTCCGCCGACCGCCACAATGGCCACATATCTCACAGACTTCATGACCCCGGCCTCTGATGGTCCGATACTGCCGTTATAGTGGGTCATCAGCACCCCGGCAAGTGCGGCAAACACTGCGGACAACACAAAGACATAGAGTTTATAGCGGGCGGTATTCACGCCCATGGCATCAGCCGCTTCCTCAGACCCGTGAATGGCCCGCAGTGCCCGGCCGACCCTTGAGTCAATCAGGTTGCGAAGCAGAAGCATGCCGATGAGGACAAGTACCCATGCGATATAGTAATTGCTCACCCGGGAGGTGAATTCTCCGTTCACAGACAACCCTTTGAACAGGACAAACTCCGGCACCTCAGAGATACCGTCAGCCTCTCCAAAATAGGCCGTTGCCAGAACGATCCGGTAGATGATGATGCCAAACCCAAGGGTGGCCATGGCCAGGTAGTGTCCTTTAAGCTTGAGAACCGGGATGCCGATGATGAACGCAAGAATCGCGGCCGTTGCCACCGCAATCAGGCAGGCTGCCCAGGGAGAAACCACCATGAGCACATCTCCGTAAATGTCTTCACCAGCCACCAGCAGACCGAGCGCATCGAGCCCTTTAACGAGGAAGTGGGTATTCATCGGTTCAAGGTTATGCGTGGTCAATCCGGCTGTCAGGTATCCGCCGATAGCAAAAAAACCGGCATGTCCCAGAGAAATCTGACCAGCATAGCCCATCACCGCGCATAACCCGATAATGAGCAGGGAATAGTAGGCAGACATGGTCATCTGGGTCAGATAGAACTGGGTATCTGTCCATTGGGTAAGAAGCTGGACAAGGACAATAAAAATGGCAAGCGGGATAAACGGCAGGTATTTCTTCATGGCTTAAAACTCCTTTAAACCGGCAGCGTCTTTTGAACCGAACAATCCATGAGGCCGGAAGAAAAGGATCAGCAGCAGAATACCAATTGAGATGGCTTCCTGAAATGCCAGGGGCAGGACAGAAACCGAAAACGCCTCGATGATCCCCAGCAGGATGCCTGCGGCCACTGCACCGCCGGAGCTGCCAAGGCCCCCGAGAATGGCCACGGTAAAGCCTTTGATGGCCAGGCCGGTCCCGATATCATACTGGGAATACGTGATGGGCGACATCACGCAGCCGGCAAGCGCCCCCATGGCCGCACTCAACACAAGGACAGCGTCACCATGTTTTTGGCATTGATACCGCAAAGCAGGGCTGCTGTCCGGTTGGCTGCACATGCCCGCATTTCCCGCCCCACGGCTGTGGTCTTAAAAAACATGCCCAGAAGCAGCACCATGATGGAGCAGGTTCCCAGCACGCAGAACACCTGGGGAGAAATATGGGCACCGAGGATACTGACGCTGGACACCTCGTCCCCGATGAAATAGGGCAGAGATCTCACAGACTCTCCCCACAGATGAAGCGCCACTTCACGGATCAATATGGAAATCCCGATGGTGATAATGATCATCCGCAGTACACTGGGGCCTTTGAGCCATCGGATAAACACCATTTCAATCAAAGCGCCGATGATCATGGTGATGATAACGGCCGACGCAATGGCTGCCGGCAGGGGCATTACTCCCAGAAAACTGATGGAAATCATTCCGCCGAGCATCACAAACTCGCCCTGGGCGAAATTGATGATGCCGGTAGTGTTGTAAATGATATTGAACCCGATGGCCACGATGGCGTAAATGGCACCATAGGTGATCCCGGCAAACAGGTATTGTATAAAAAGCTCAAAAGTCATAGTGCAAGACTGCCTGTCCAAAGCAAGGGCCGGGAAAAAAGCATGGTTCCCGGCCCTTGTTTTTTAATCTGTGTTGTCTCTATTTGGCCATGTAAGGAACAAAACGGCCGTTTTTAACAGACATCATTTCAAATGCGTCAATTTTAAGTCCGCTGTGATCTGAAGCGGAAAATTTAAAGACACCGCCGGTGCCGACAAAGGTCATCGTTTCAATTTCAGCCCTGACTTTTTCCACGTCTGCCTTGCCCACATTTTTAAGGGCCTGAACCAGGATCATGAGCGCATCATAGGCGTGCCCCCCAAAGGTGGAAACCGGCTCATTGAATTTGGCTTCATAGGCGTTTTTGTAGTCCACCAGCACTTTTTTCTGCGGATGGCTGGGACTGAGGTCGTCTGCGATCAGGAGACGGCCGGCCGGAAAAATGACACCTTCCACGGCTTTGCCTCCGACTTTAACGTATTTGATGTTACCAAACCCGTGGCTCAGGTAAACCGGAACATCCCAGCCTGCCTGACGGATATTTTTGGCCAGAATGACCTGGGCTGGAACAATCGACCAGTTGATGATGGCCTGGATATCGCCCATGCCTTTCATTTTAGCCACAAGCGAGGAAAGATCAGTGGCCTTGGGGGAATACACTTCCGTTGCCACGATTTCAATACCGTATTCAGGGGCCAGTTTTTCAGAAAACATCTTTCCCATTTTACCAAAACCGGTACCGCCTGCAGCCACGGCAATTTTAGTAATCCCTTTGGCCTTCATGTCTTCCATGATTTTGCGAACCGCCAGACTGTCATTCTGGGGGGTTTTAAAAACAAATTTGGCTACAGGATCAACGATTCCTTTGCTTGATGCACAGGAAAGCAGCAGCATGCCGGATTTTTCACAAAGGCTTTTGATGGCCAGGGTGGAGCCGGTCCGCGACGGACCTAAAATAGCAAACACCTTGTCTTCTTCAATCAATTGTTTGGCAAAAGAAACCGCTTTTTCTTTTGAACCACCCGAATCTTTGAGAATCAACTCAATTTGGGCGCCATTGACCCCACCACTCTGGTTGATCTGATCGACCATCATTTTCAGGGTATTGGCCTCAGGCACTCCCAGAAAAGAGGCCGGACCTGTTACCGCAATAATTGCCCCGACTTTAACTGTTTTTGCCAGTGCCGTACCCGACCATAAAAGCGCCAGAACCGCAAGAATTGCCAGTTGTAAACCAATCTTTTTCATATTGTTTCCCCTTTGTTGCGCCTGAACCTTCAACAGGGACACCCTGTGCAGTCCGGCATGTGATTTATTGTTCTTTCTTTTGCCGCCCCGCGGGCAGACTGCTGCAACAAACATTAAAGACTGCAGATCTGCTCACCGGTCATAATGGTGATATTGTTTGCCTTAAGCACTTCAATGGCCTTTTCCACTTCATCAAACCTGAAAATCAGGATGGCATCATCACTGCACTTATTGACAAAGGCGTACATATATTCCACATTCAGGCCGGCACCATCGATGATTTTAAGGACCGATGCCAGTCCGCCGGTCTGATCCGGCACTTCCACTGCGATCACCGTTGTCTTGCCAACGGTGAAGCCGTTGTCCCGGAGCACTGTTTTGGCCTCTTCCACCTTGTCGACAATGAGACGCAGAATTCCAAAATCTGCAGTATCTGCAACGGACAGTGCCCGGATATTAATGTTGTGGTCTGCAAGAATAGCTGTGATTTCTGCCAGGCGTCCGGATTTGTTTTCTAAAAAAATGGCTATCTGTTCAACTCTCATTTTTTCCCCCTCCTTGTTCAGATTTCACGTTTATCAATGACTCTCTGGGCCTTGCCTTCACTTCGCTGGATGGTCTTGGGTTCAACCAGTTTGACCGTGCAGGTCACTCCCAGCATATCTTTGATATCTGCCTGGATTTTCTTGGTCAGATTTTCCAGCTTCCGGATCTCATCTGAAAAAAGCGAACCAGATACCTCTACCTGAATGTTCATGGTATCCATGCTGCCCTCTCTTTCCACAACAATCTGGTAGTGGGGCTCCACCCCCTCAATGCCCATGAGGACATGCTCCACCTGTGATGGAAAGACGTTGACACCACGGATGATCAGCATGTCATCTGTCCGGCCGGTGACCTTTTCCATTCTCACCAGGGTCCTGCCGCATGCGCAGGTATCATAGATCAGACGTGAAATATCCTTGGTCCGGTACCGGATAATGGGAAACGCCTCCTTGGTAAGTGTGGTGAATACCAGCTCACCTTTTTCACCCGGGGGCAGAACTTCGCCGGTTTCAGGGTCAATGATTTCAGGGAGGAAATGATCTTCAAATACATGCATCCCCTTATCTGTTTCAAGACACTGCTGTGCCACAC
>CAZLNA010000143.1:0-5887 GCA_964560485.1 uncultured Desulfobacula sp.
GGGCCTGGGTAGCGGTTGCCGGAACCCTTTCCTGGAGCGCTGTCTACTTAAGCCTGGCACTGATGACCTATATTGCAGGGTTTGATATCCTTTACGCCTGTCAGGATATCGATTTTGACCGTCAGGAAGGCCTTTTTTCCATGCCGGCTGCACTGGGTGCGAAAAAGGCCATGGCTGTTTCCAGCCTGCTGCATGTGATGACCCTGGGGTTTTTATGTGCCATGCACCTTTCTTTTGGCATGCATCCTGTGTTCTGGGGGTTTATCGGCCTGATCGGAATCCTTCTGGCGGTTGAACACCGCCTGGTAAAACCTGACGATCTGACCCGCATTGACATGGCGTTTTTTCATATTAATTCTGTGATCTCTGTCCTGCTTCTGGCAGGGGTTATTGTTCAGGGGGTGATGTGATGTCCGGTCAAACGATTGTGGTGGGCATCAGCGGTGCGTCAGGGGTGCTTTACGCAGTGCGGCTGATCCGGGCGCTGCTGAATGCAGATGTCAACGTGATGACGATTCTGAGCCATGGCGGAGAGTCAGTCCTTTCCCATGAGATGGGAATGACGCCTGGATCAGATTTCACATTGTTCCTGAAAGGGCTGGGTATCCGGCCGGGCCAGACGTCTCAGCTCACGGTGCTCTACCAGAATGACATGGCCAGTGCACCGGCTTCCGGCTCGTTTTTCCATTCCGGTATGGTGGTCTGTCCCTGCAGTATGAAGAGCCTTTCAGCCATTGCTGCCGGGTTTGCGGACAATCTTCTGACCCGGTCTGCAGATGTCTGTTTGAAAGAAAACCGTCCCCTGATCCTGGTGCCCCGGGAAACACCCTATAATCTGGTCCACGTGCGGAACATGGAAACCGTGATTCTTGCCGGCGGCACCATCCTGCCGCCCAGCCCCTCTTTTTATTCAGGTCCGGAAAATATAAATGACCTGGTAGACACAGTGGTGGCAAGAATCCTTGACCACCTGAACATCAATCATCAGCTGGTGCCGCGATGGGGAGGCTGAACCGGGTGGATTTGCCAGAGCCTGTCAAGGATATTCTCCAGCGACTCAAATCGGCCGGATTCAAGGCATTGATTGCTGGCGGTGCTGTGCGTGACCACCTGTTGGGAAAAGCCTGCTCAGACATGGATATCCTGACCAATGCCGGACTCGAGGATATCGGACCGCTTTTCCCTGATCTGAAAACTGCCATTTCCGGCCGCTCTTTTCCGGTCTGCCGGGTCAACGGGGTTGAAATCGCAACTGCCAGACATGCCCGGGAACCCGACAATTTCCCTGCATCTGATCTGGCGGCCAGGGATTTAACCATCAATGCCATGGCCTGGGATCCGGACACCGGAATGATAACCGATCTCTTTGGCGGCCGTGAAGACATTTCTGACAGGACCATCCGGTTTACCGGGGATCCGGTTGAACGGATCAGGGAAGACCCGGTCAGGATGATCCGGGCCTGCCGGTTTCAGGCCATGCTGAAAGCCCGCATGGACCCGGCCAGTCAGGCAGCGGTTTCCAGTTTTGCCCCCATGGTGGCAGAAAAGGCTGCCCCGGAACGCATACAGGTCGAACTGTTCAAAGCCATGGGGCTCGACCGGCCGTCTGAATTTTTTATTCACCTGCACACGTTCGGGCTGCTGGCATATGTCCTGCCCAGCCTGGCCCGCTGCCACGATCTTGACGGCGGGCCCTATCACGGTGAAACCGTATTTGAACACTGTATGCTGGTGGGGGACGGGCTCTGGCCGAAACAGCCGCTTTTACGGCTGGCCGGGTTCCTCCATGATACAGGCAAGGCAGATGCCGCTCACATCAAGGATAACCGGCTCTCATTCAGGGGGCATGAAAAGCAGACCCAGGCATTGGAGAAAGATCTTGAAAATCTGCGGTTCTCCCGTAAAGATGCGGGATATATTCTTGCCCTGACCCGGTCTCACATGCGGCCGCTCACAGAAGAGACCACTCCCCGGGCAGCCCGGCGGCTCCTGGCAGCCCTGCAGAGTCAGGGGCTTGATATACATGATTTTTTAAGAATGCGGATTGCAGACCGTAAAGGCAATCTGAAGAAACCACCCTATACGCTCAAAGAGATCCGGATCCGGCTGGAGACGCTCCTGGCACCTGTCAAAGCCGAAGCTGCTCTGGGAATCAACCAGCTTTGCCTCTCCGGCAGCCGGATCCAGGAGATTCTCGGCATCGGGCCAGGTCCCCGGGTCGGGCAGGTTAAAAAAATGCTCTTTGAAAAGGTTCTCGACACCCCCTCACTGAACACCCCTGACCAACTGGAAGCCCTATGTCGATCTTTGAAAACCCGAAGTTTACCCTGATCCTCGGCTGTGCAGCCATCTTTTTTCCAGGCGCACTGATTTTCGGCTTTCCCGGGGTCATGGCCCTGGAATGGCAGCAGATGTTTCATGCCAGCCGTACCGACGTGGGGCGGGTCATGTTCTTCATCCTTGCCGGCAGCGGCTCATCCATGTACCTGGCAGGAGTGCTTCAGGAAAAATACGGCAGCCGGCCTGTGATTTTTACGGGAAGTCTGGTCTGCTCCCTGGGCCCGTTTTTTGTTGCGCATGCCGAAAATATGACTCACGTCTATGCCTGGGCCTTTGTAGAAGGATTTTTTGTGGGATTTGTCTATATCCCGTGCCTCTCTTTGTTTCAGCAGCTTTTTCCGGCGAAAAAAGGATTGATCACCGGCATTGTCAACCTGACCTTTGGCGGGGCTGCAGCAGTCATGTCGCCTCTTTTCACCTATATTCTTGTCACGTTCGGATATCAGCAGAGCGCAGTTTTCAGTGCGGTGGTGTCCCTTTGCTGCGGGACCGTGGCAGCCTGTTTTGTCCGCCGTCCGGCAGTGTGTCATGACTGCCTGGCCCGGCCCTTGCCCACGCTTTCCTTCGGCCGTACCATCCGCATGTCATCGTTCTGGTATCTGTGGTGGGTGTGGGCGCTGGCCGGTGCTTCCGGTATCTCCATGATCGTCCTGGCAGCTGTTTTCGGAAGCCATCTGGGTTACGGTCCCACAGAATATGTTTACCTGCTGACCGGGTTCAGTATTCTGAACGGTACCGGCCGCCTGGTCTGCGGCCGGCTGGCTGATTCCTATTCCAAACGCAAGATCATGGCCCTGGTGTTTATACTGGCCGCAGCCGCCTATTTCATGCTTCCGTTTACCCGGGACCTTGCCGGATTGACCCTGCTGGCTGCCGTTATCGGGCTTGCCTTTGGCGTGCTTTTTACCGTGTCCGCACCCCTGGTCACAGATGTCTTTGGCCTTGAAAATTTCGGCCGGATATTCGGGCTGGTATTTACAGCCTATGGGTTTTTCGCCGGCGGTCTGGGGCCATGGCTCTCCGGCGTTATTCTGGATGCTGGTAAAGATAATTTTGGCCTGGTCTTCAGGCTCTTTGCCTGTTATTACCTGATAGCTGCCCTGATGATTTTAAAAGTCCGGCCGCTGCTTGAACCCGACAGACAGAATCAGGAAACGATATAATGAAAATGACCAATGACTGCCTTGCCTGCTGCGTCAGGGGAAGTCTCGATGCTGCCAGGCTGGCCACTGAGGACAGCGACAAACAGCTGGCCATTGTCCGCACCATCATGGAAAAACTGGCCACCCTCGACCTCGACTCTCCGCCCCCGCTTTTTGCCAGATTCATCCACCAGACCGTGGAAAAGCATACCGGTGTGGCTGATCCCTATAAACGCCTCAAGGATAAATATAATGACTATGCCCTTTCTCTTTTTCCAGACCTGGAAAAAAAAGCGGCGGACGCTCCTTTTGAAACTGCGGTCCGGCTGGCGATTGCCGGAAATATCATTGATTTTGGGGCCCATAACAGTGTGGGAAAACAAAAGGTGCTCAGGACCATTGAAGAGTCGCTGGTAAAGCCGGTCAACGGTGATGTGACAGTGTTTGAGGCTGCCTGTGAACAGGCCGGCAGCATTCTCTGGCTCGGTGACAACACCGGTGAAATTGTTTTTGACAAGCTGCTCCTGCAGCGGCTTGACCGGGAAAAGGTCATTTACGCGGTCCGGGGAGGGCCTGCCCAGAACGATGCCACGCTTGAGGATGCCGTTTACACCGGGGTGGCTGACATGGTCCGGGTCATTGACACAGGCGCAGCCATTCCGGGCGTGGTTCTCGATCAGTGTTCGCCGGCCTTTCAAAAAGCCTTTCAGGCAGCAGACCTGATCATTGCAAAAGGACAGGGCAACTATGAAACCCTTGACCCTTCAGACCCGAGGATATTTTTTCTTTTCAAGGCCAAATGCCCTGTAGTGGCGGCCCATGCCAATGTCCGTCTCCATGACATGGTCATCCGGCAGGGGGGTCAATAAAGTACTTGCCAAGCCTTGCCTGCAGGGATATAAGGGGGCCTATCAGGAAATGGAGGGGAAGGCCCCGAAAAGTTGTGAAGGATAATTTTGATGAGTGACGTGGTATTGATTAATATTACCGGCAGGGACAGAAAAGGCCTGGATGCCCGTTTTACGGGGATTCTGGCTGAATACGGCGTGAACATTCTCGATATTGGCCAGGCCGTGATCCATGAGCATATTTCGCTTGGCATCCTGGCTGAAATCCCTCAATCGAGAGATTTTGCCTCCATTTTTAAGGACATGCTGTTTGAAGGTCACAAAATGGGAATCCGGGTGGATATCAAGCCGGTATCCCAGGACAATTACGAACACTGGGTTCAGTCCCACGGCAGAGAGCGTCGGATCATCACCATTCTCGGCCGGACCATTACGGCCCGCCAGATTTCAGCCGTGGCCTCGATTATTGCTGAAAACCAGATGAATATCGACAATATCACCCGTCTGACCGGCCGCATTTCCCTTGAACGTCCCCAGGCCGACCCCAGGGCCTGCATCCAGTTTTCAGTGAGCGGAAAACCGCTCGACATCATCCGGATGCGCAGCCAGTTCATGGATATTTCACAGCAGGCCGGTATCGATATCTCCTTTCATGTGGACAATATCTATCGAAAAAATATGAAAGTGGTGGTCTTTGATATGGATTCCACCCTGATCCAGGCAGAAGTCATTGTGGAACTGGCCAAACTCGCCGGTGTGGGGGAGCAGGTGAATGCCATCACTGAAGCGGCCATGAGAGGCGAAATTGATTTCAAGGAAAGCTTTGCCCGGCGGGTGGCTCTGCTCAAAGGGATCCGGCAGGAACAGCTCGAAAATATCTCAAAGACCCTTCCCTTGACAGAAGGCGCCGACCTGGTAGCCAAGACCCTTAAAGGACTTGGATACAAACTCGGGATTCTTTCTGGCGGATTCACATTTGTGGGTGAATACCTCAAAGAGCGGCTCGGGTTTGACTATATGTATGCCAATCAACTTGACATGGAAGACGGCATTGTTACCGGGAATGTGGTGGGCGAGGTGGTGGACGGCGAGAAAAAAGCCTCTCTTCTGCGCCAGATCGCTAAAACGGAAAAAATATCCCTTGATCAGACCATTGCCGTGGGAGACGGTGCCAATGACCTGCCCATGATCAGTATTGCCGGGCTGGGTGTCGCCTTTAACGCCAAACCCGTGGTCCGGGAAAAGGCGGCCAATGCGATTTCCAGCATGGGCCTGGAAGGCCTGCTCTACCTGATCGGTATCCATGAGCGGGAAATCACAGACGAAGTCCACCAGAAAGCAGACAGCTGATCCTTTCTTAAAAAAGCTGTCTTGAGATGTGCTCTTCCCTGTTATGTGACATAGACAGTGGGATCAGGAATTCCGGCTTCGGAAAATCCTTTTTTCCGGTGAAGACATGAATCACATCGGCCGCACGACCGGCCGTTGCTGTCCGGGTCATAGCAGGAGATGGTCATGCTGTAATCCACGCCCAGGTCATGACCGGTCCGGATAATC
>CAZLNA010000144.1:0-5829 GCA_964560485.1 uncultured Desulfobacula sp.
CACTGCAATACAAAGGAACACGATCATCAGCAGATGAATGGTTCTATTTTGAATCACCCTCATGTTTGCTCTCTCCTTTAAATCTATGAGTTATAAAAACAGGCACATGGCGATGCTTTACCCGCCATGCATAAAGATAAACTGCAACCGCCACCATAAAAACATCCCGGATCAGTGAGGTTCTCAAGGATGAAAAGGCTTTGGCTTCCGGATCCTGGGGGCCGAAACAGCCGCAGTCGATATCATATCCCAGGTGGATGGCATACCCCAGGACCAGGATAAAAACCACCAGCATTGCCGTGATTCCCCCCAGTCCGCCTTTGACATCCATGATCAGGGCAACACCGAAAATGATTTCACACGCACAGATGACAAGGGCCGCAAAGGGTGCCCAGGCTTCAGGCAGGATGGCAAACGCATTGACAATCCCGGTAAAAGCCTCCAGATCTCCGGCTTTCAATATGCCGGATACCAGAAACACCGCTCCCAGCAGGACCCTTACCAAAAGGTAACACGTTGAATGAAACAGAATGCTGCGTAACATCATTTTCTCTTGTACTAACCATTATCAATCGAACGAAAGCGTATTTGAATCGGCCCGCATTGACAAATCGATAAATCTGATGCCTTTTGGCAATAAAATAGATCGAATCAATATCACCAATTCATTGAACCGGTAAAACTTTTATGATACGTTACTTAGATCTTACGCTGGCACCCGGGAAATCTTTCCGGCCAGGGCAAACCCTTATGGATCATTGTATGAAAGAACTGACACTGAAAAAAGGATTCAAGCTGCCGCTGCCCGGAAAGCCGGATACCAGCATCATCCAGCTGAAAACACCTGAAACCGTTGCTGCATCCGCTGCAGATATCCCATATATCCGGCCCAGAGTTCTGGTCAAAAAAAATGACCCGGTCAAAATCGGAACCCCGCTTTTCTGCGATAAGCGCAACCCGCAGATCCAGTACCTGAGTCCCGGCAGTGGTATTGTGCAGGATATCGTATTCGGTCCCAGAAGGCGGTTGATTGAGGTGGTGATCCGGCTGGATGTGAACGAAGAACGGATCTCTTTTGACAAAATCCAGCACCGCCAGCTTGAGGACATCCCCACATCAGACCTGGCTGTAAAACTGCAGCAGGGTGGCCTCTGGCAGTGTTTCAGACAATTCCCAAGCAAAGACACGGCAGACCCCGAGATGACACCACCCATGATCATTGTTTCGCTCAATGGCAACGACCTGTTCTCTCCTCATCCTGCAGCCATCCTGGAAAATGAGATCCTTGATTTCTTTTTCGGAATGGCCTTGCTGAGGAAATTCACCAGCCGGGTCGTGGTGACCGCCCGGAAAAGCAGCCTGCCGAAACTCAAACCGGTTCATACCCATATCACCCATGTGGTGCCTGACACCTTTCCGGCATGGGATCCTGGCGTCGTGCTCTACCACTTGAAAACAGATGTCAAAGAGAACCATTCCTGGTGCATATCTGCCGAGCATCTTATTCTCATGGCCAGGCTGCTGCTCACCGGTGAGTACCCGGTCAAGCGGGTCGTCACGGTCACACGCGCAGACGATAAGAAACCACACATCATTACCCGTCAGGGCGCTCCGATCAGGGACCTGGCCGGCCAGCTCGATCAGAAGAGCGTGATTACCACGGGCCGGTTCAACGGCCGTATCGCATCACTGGACAGCCACCTGGGCTTTTTTGACACAACCTTGAACATCATCCGGAAAGGACCGGAAGACGAATGGTTCGGATTTATGTCCCCCGGCCTTTCAAAACCCTCTTTGTCCAACACCTTTGCCTCGAGCCTGGCTCCCCGTCCCCTGGAGCATGACAGCAATTTTCACGGGGAAGAAAGAGCCTGCATCAATTGCGGGTATTGTGCAAAAATCTGTCCGGTGGACCTGGCACCCAGTTTTATCATGAAATCCCTTCATGCAGACGATATTGAAGATGCCCTTGGATACGGTATTCTCGACTGCTGCCGGTGCGGGCTGTGCTCCTATGTCTGCCCATCCAAAATCGAACTGGCGCATCTGCTTTCCCAGGGCATGGATGCCCATTTCAAGGATAAAGAATAAGATTATGAACCTGATCCGAAAAATAATTGAGGCGACCGAAGTCCACTTCACCGGCCAGGGGCGTCTGGCGGCCCTGGAACCGCTTTTTGACGCCACAAAAACCGTTTTTCTGCTGCCCAGCACGGCTGTAAAAAACATGCCGTTCATCCGGGACTGCCTGGATGTTAAACGCTATATGAGTATTGTGCTCATCTCTCTTGTGCCGGTTCTCTTGTTCGGGATGTACAATACCGGCTACCAGTCCGGCCTGGCCCAGGGAGAGGCTCTCGACATCCTGGATGCATTTTTGCTGGGCGCCCGATATGTGGTCCCCATGATCCTGGTCACCTACCTGGTGGGTTTTTTCTGGGAGACCCTGTTTGCATCCATGCGAAAACATAAAATCAGTGAAGGCCTTCTGGTCTCAGGCCTTCTATTCCCGCTGACCCTGCCCGCCACTATTCCGCTCTGGCAGGTGGCGCTGGGCATTTCATTCGGCATTGTCATCGGCAAAGAAATATTCGGCGGAACAGGCAGGAACATTTTAAACCCTGCTCTCACCGGCAGGGCCTTTTTATATTTTTCTTACCCGGTGTCGACTTCAGGCAACATCTGGGTGGCCGGGCCGGTTGACGCTGTCAGCGGTGCCACAGCCCTTTCTGTAACCGCAGGTGAGGGACAGACCATTACCCAGGCCGTTTCAGGTGCCGGTTTCTCACTGACAGACCTTTTTCTCGGTTTTGTACCGGGAAGCGTGGGGGAGACTTCGGCACTCTGCTGCCTTCTGGGCGCAGCCCTCCTCATCTTTACACGGATTGGCAATTACCGGATTATTGTCGGCGGCATTCTCGGTCTCATGATCACTGCCACTGCATTTTACCTGCTTCCTGACCGGAGCGGTTCCTGGCTCCATGCCGGTCCCCTCTACCATTTATGCGCAGGCGGCTTTTTATTCGGCATCACATTTATGGCCACAGACCCGGTCAGCGCCCCTGGAACCAATCCGGCCCGCTGGGCCTATGGATTTCTGATCGGTTTTCTGACCGTTACCATCCGGGCGGTAAACCCGGCTTTTGTGGAAGGTATCATGCTCGCCATATTGTTCATGAATGTCTTTTCCCCGCTCCTGGACCATATTGTTTTAAAACATACGGCATCAAAGAGGGTACCCAATGTCTGAGCAGCCTGAAAAGAAAAGCAAATTCAAGGTCGTCCTTTTTGCCCTGATCCTGTCCGCCATCTGCAGTCTCTTGATCACGGCTGCTGCTGTGGGTCTGAAAGACCTGCAGCTGGCCAACATGAAGATTGATAAAAAATACAACATCCTCAGGGCCTGCGAAATGGTAGGACCTAAAAAACCTTCCAGGGAAGAGGTGGACCGCCTTTATGAAAATCATATAGAAGAGCTTCTGGTCGACCCTGGAGGCAATATCATCGACAGCCATAAGCCGGGAGCACTCTCCCTTTTTCTTGTCAAAAAAGACGGTCAGCCGAACGGCTACATCCTTCCTGTGACCACCCGGGGGCTGTGGGGAAAAATCCAGGGCTATCTTGCATTTGAAAATGACGGCCAGACCGTGGCCGGATTCTCCGTATTCAGTCATTCGGAAACACCGGGCCTGGGCGGTGAAATTGAAAGTGCCTGGTTTAGAAAAAATTTCAAAGGCAAAAAAATCATCAATGCGCAGAACCAGTTCGTTTCAGTGGGTATTGCAAAAGGAAAAGTTTCAGACCTGCCCCAAGAAAGCCGCCCCCACTATGTGGACGGGATATCAGGCGCCACCCTTACCGGGAAATACCTGTCAGAAGGCATCCGTGATACTCTGGTAAAATACAACCCTGTGGTCATCCGGTTAAACCAGATTCCGACAAAATCAGCACCGTCTGTACCGGCCGGACAACCTCAACCCGAGAACAAGGAGCATTAGATTCGGTCATGACCTTTCTTGTGGACGCAAAAACAAAATACCTTGACCTGATTGTCAAAGGGGTGTGGAAAGAAAACCCTGTGGCCTACCAGGTGCTGGGCATCTGCTCTGCCCTGGCTGTGACCGTAAAAATGTCAACTGCCATTGTCATGGGGGTTGCTCTGACAGCGGTGACCGCTTTTTCAGGACTGCTGATCTCAGCTTTGCGCAAACAGATCCCCTCCAATATCCGGATAATTGCCGAGCTGGCCATCATTGCTTCCCTGGTGATTGTCACAGACCAGATACTGAGGGCCTTTTTCTATGACATTTCCAAACAGCTCTCGATTTTTGTCGGCCTGATCATCACCAACTGCATTGTTCTGGGCCGGGCCGAAGCCTTTGCCATGGCCAACAAGCCGCTGGACTCATTCATGGACGGCATTGGGAATGGATTGGGCTACAGCATGATCCTGGTCTTTGTCGCTTTTTTAAGAGAGCTTCTGGGGTCAGGCAAAATTTTAGGATTCAATGTGATCCCCGGTTTCATGACAGACCTGGGCTACCAGAATATGGGCCTTATGGTGCTTGCTCCAGGGGCATTTTTTATCATCGGCCTGCTGGTCTGGCTGAAAAACAGCCTGCCGGGCATTTCCAAGGAAGAAAGGTAGGACAGTCTCATGGGTGATCTTGTCAGCCTGTTTGTCAATTCGGTTTTTATCGGCAACATTCTGCTGGCCTATTTTCTGGGCATGTGTTCGTTCATTGCAGTGTCAAAGAATATTGAAACCGCTACCGGCCTGGGGTTTGCCGTTATTTTTGTCCTCACCGTGACCAGCCCGGTGAACTGGCTTATTTACCACGGGCTGCTGGCACCCGGCGCTCTGGCCTGGGCAGGATTTCCAGACCTTGATTTAAGTTTTTTGAAATTCATCACTTTTATTGCAGTCATTGCTGCCATGGTCCAGGCGGTTGAGATGATCATTGACCGGTATTCCCCCCTGCTTTACGCTGCTTTAGGCGTGTTTCTGCCCCTGATTGCCGTGAACTGCGCCATTTTAGGAACCAGCCTCTTTGTGGTGGAACGGAACTATACCTTTGTTGAATCCATTGTTTTCGGCGCAGGATCGGGTACAGGCTGGATGCTGGCCATTGTTTCCATGGCTGCGCTGCGATATAAAACAAGGTACGCAGATGTGCCCAAAGGGCTGGACGGTTTCGGCATCACCATGATTATTGCCGGCCTCATGGCCATGACCTTTATGATGTTTTCCGGGATCACGCTCTGATGCGGTACCGGTATGAATTAGGAGACCGCTTGTGTTATACCTGCTGAGCACACTTATTTTCTGCGGCGTGATCATCACCCTGGTGATTGTCCTGCTCTTTGTTGAAGCAAAAGTGACAGGCGATGACGAACACAGTATCACCATAAACAATGATCCGGACAACACCATCAAAATAAAGGGCAATCCCTCCCTTCTTTCCGCCCTGTCCGGCACGGATATTTTCCTGCCCTCAGCCTGCGGCGGCTCCGGGTCCTGCGGCATGTGCAAGTGTGAGGTCACCAAAGGCGGCGGTTCGGTCCTGCCCACGGAAATCGCCCACCTCAGCCGAAAGGACAAATTAACCAACAAGCGGCTTTCCTGTCAGTTGAAAGTCAAGGAAGACCTGGAAATAAAGGTCCCTGAGTCCATTTTCGGTATCAAAAAAGTCAATGCCACCGTCATTTCCAATAACAATGTGTCCTCGTTTATCAAGGAGCTGGTCATCAAACCGGAAGAACCCCTTGATTTTAAGGCCGGCGCCTATATCCAGATTGATGTGCCCGAATATGATATCGCGTTCAAAG
>CAZLNA010000145.1:0-5819 GCA_964560485.1 uncultured Desulfobacula sp.
GATCATGGGCAGCAATCCCTCATATTTTAAAAAGGGGGATAGATATCCGGTTGAAGAAGTTTCCTGGAATAACTGCCGGTTGTTTATCAGAAAGTTGAACAGCCGCTCAGGAAGACAGTTCCGTCTGCCCACAGAAGCGCAGTGGGAGTATGCCGCCAGAGGAGGGGTGCCAGACCAGCGCTATTCAGGCAGCAACAGCGTGGATCTTGTTGCCTGGTATAGATCGAATTCAGGCGACCATACCCGTGAAGTTGGGTTGAAGCGGCCCAACGGGTTCGGGCTCTATGACATGAGCGGCAATGTCTGGGAAATGTGTGTGGATTTATACGATGAAAAGGCATATTCACGGCATACCCGTCTCAACCCGGTCATTACTTCAGCCGTCCGCCGTCGCGGCCGAGTCGTGTGCGTGTGCCGCGGCGGGAGCTGGAACGGCAGATCCAAGCACGTTCGTTCTGCGAATCGAAACTGGTATCCTGCTGGTAACGCGTACAAACACCTGGGCTTTCGGCTCTGCGTGATTAAAGGCAAAAGGTAAGTTAAAGGCAAAAGGCAGAAGGATAAAGGATTAAAAGGTTTAAAAATCTGATGTTGATCTGGGCCGGTGTTCTGTTCATCGGTGTTCTATCAGCTCCTGCCCTGGCAGATGATGCGGACAAAAAAAATCCCAAAGCCTTTAAAATAAGGTCTTTTGGGATTAAAAATGAACTTTCGTGAAAGGTAATTTGGTGGAGGCGGCGGGAGTTGAACCCGCGTCCGAAAACAATCCACCCAGGCTTCTACATACTTATCCCAAACTTTAATATTGGCCGGCCAGGCTCCTTTGGGATGGATACGAGCCGGTATAGTCTGAAAAATTTAACTGAAACAGGTCAGACACCTGCACCAGCGGTCTTGCATAGTCGACGCCCGGACCTGAACCTGCAAGCAAAGTATCAGGCGGACGGAAGCTGCTAAGCAGCTACAGCGTAGTTATAATCATCTGCGATTATGTTTAGTTTTTGCCGGTTTAACGAGCTGACAAAACGCTCGGTATGCTACCATGGACTTCAAAATCTCCGTCGAAGCCATTTCGCCCCCAAATTGTGAAAGATCGAACTTTAAAGATAGGTCAAGTGGATGAAAAAGTCAATACGGCAGATTATCTCGACCGGTTTTTGTGTTCCCGGTCAAGGTCGCGTTTCATGTCGCGTTTTTTGATGTCTTCGCGCTTGTCATAGAGTTTTTTACCCCGGCCAAGACCGATCTGAACCTTTATTTTATCGTTTTTAAAATAAATTTTCAGCGGCACCAGGGTATACCCTTTCTCCCTGATCTTGCTGCTCAGTTTCCTGATTTCAGATTTGTGCAGCAGCAGTTTGCGGGTGCGCAGAGACTCATGATTGGCATTGTATGCAAATTTATACGGCGAAATATGCAGCTGGCGGATAAAAATTTCATCGCGTTTGATATCGGCATAAGCATCCTGAAAGCTGACCCTGCCCTCACGTATTGCCTTTACTTCACTGCCCACCAGGACAATGCCGGCCTCGTAATCAGACTCGATGTGATAATGGTGACGTGCCTTCCTATTCGTGGCAATCACTTTGATGTAGTCTGAACTCATGAGGGTTTTACTGATCCGTTGAAGGGCTCGACCGCTTCAAATTCCTGCCGGATAAAAGCACTGATCTCTTCTGCCTGGGTCATGGTGAGCATTTTTTCGGCTGCTGCCTTTGCTCTGCCGGAATCAAGGCTTCGGATCACTTTTTTCACCAGCGGAATCGATACCGGGTTCATGGAAAGATCGGTCAGACCCAGGGCGGCTAGAAACGGAATATTCATTGGGTCACCCGCCATTTCACCGCACATGGCAACCCCGATCCCTTTGCTGGCGGCTGCATCGCAGGTCATTTTAATCAGGCGGAGAACAGCCGGGTTCAATGCCTGGTAAAGGTGGGCCACTTTCCGGTTGCGCCGGTCAATGGCCATGGTGTACTGGATCAGGTCATTCGTGCCGATGGAAAAGAAATCGACATGTTCGGCCAGCTGCTCTGCAATGAGTGCGGCTGAGGGCACCTCGATCATGATACCAAGGTCAATGTCCCGGTTAAAAATCTTGTCTTCCACTTCAAGCTCAAGAACCGCTTTTTCAATGATTTTTTTCACCTGGAGAATTTCTTCCACACAGGAAATCATCGGAATCAGCAGCTTGATATTTCCAAAGGCTGCCGCCCTGAAGATCGCCTTGAGCTGTGTGATGAAAACCGCTTCATTTTCAATGCAGAACCGGACCGCCCGCTGACCCAGAGAAGGGTTGGCTTCTTCTGCTGCATTGAGCCGTTTATTCACCTTGTCCCCATTGATATCAAGCGTCCGGATGGTAACGGCCTGGGGATGCATCAGCTCCACAAGTTCTTTGTAGTACTGAAGCAGTTCCTCCTCGGTTGGAAACCGCTCAAGGTCGAGATAGAAAAATTCAGACCGGAAGAGCCCGATATCGGTGGGCCCGGAATTTTTAACCGCAACCACCTCTTCAAGCAGTTCGATGTTGGCCATCAGGTTGAACCTGATCCCGTCTGCTGTGACTGCCGGCAGGTGGGATTCACGTTCAAGATCGGCATGGTAGGCTTCAAACCGGTTGATCCGCTCTTCATATTCAAAAAGCATGTCTTCATCCGGATTGATAATCAGGGTGCCGGCCGATCCATCCACAATGATCAGGTCATCGTTCTTCACCATGCTGGTGGCAACGCCCAGCCCCTGAACAGACGGAATTTTCAAGGATTTGGCCACAATACTGGTGTGGGAATCCTTACCCCCTCGGTCTGTAACAAACCCCTTGATCCGTTCAAGCTGGATCTGGCTGGCGTCTGCAGGGGTCAGATCGTGGGCCACAAGGATGACACGCTTGTTGATCGCAGAAATTTTAATATCATTGGCCCCGACAAGGCAGGACATGATCTTATCCGACACCTGGACGATGTCGTTGATCCGGGCCTGAAGATACTGGTCATCAATCTGCTCGAACATTGATCTAATTTTACGGGTCACCTTTTTCAGGGCCCATTCCGCATTGATGAATTCTGCATTGATCGTGTCAATGGTCTGGCCGTAAAGCATTTTATCCTTGAACAGGACCATATGCGTCTCAAGGATGCTGACATTATCCCCAAGGTTTCCGATATTCTGGTCCAGGGTCTCAATGACCTTGGCATGCTCATTAATGGCTTTGGTGACCGCCTGTTTAAACCGGTCGACTTCCTTGGGGACAAGACCGGGGCTCACCGGATACCGTTTGGTGATATTCACCCCCTCGCGGTCAACGAGATAGGCCTTTCCAATACATATGCCGGGCGAGCCGGATATGCCCTGGATAATGTCGGGCTGTGGTTCAGGCGAATTCATCGGTCATGGGTTCCCCGAAACCGGACTCAAATAAAGAAATGATTTCGTCCAGTATCTTGATATCCTCTTTGTTTTCAATTTCCACCCGGACTTTGGTGCCGCTGACCGCACACGTGGCAAGAATGTCGATAATACTTGTGGCATCCACTTTTTGATCGTCGATGTATAGCCAGACATCAGCGCCTGCGGTTTCAGCAAGCTGAGCAATTTGAGACGCCGGCCTTGCATGCATGCCGAGTTTGCTTTTGACGATTGTTTCCCGGGTTATGATTTGGTCTTCCTGCAAATAAAGTCCTGTGTTCAAAAAATTTTACTCTTCTTTATATTGTCTTGTAAAAAAAGTCAATCAAAGCCGTTTTCCCGGGTTTGACTCGGGCCTGTCTTTGTGATAGGCCTTTTGGGGTATTTTCAACCCTGCAACAACCTGAATGGATAATAGAATATGGGGAAAAATTTCATCAATTCAAGATATCCCATCAATGATTTTAAGACCGGTGAGTCATGGCGGCTGTTCAAAATCATGGGAGAATTTGTAGAAGGCATAGACGCCCTTCATAAACTCGGCCCTGCTGTCTCAATTTTCGGATCTGCCCGGACTACGCCAGACCACCCGTATTACAAGAAAGCCTATGAACTGGCAGCACTGTTCGCAAGAAATGACTTCAGTGTTATTACCGGCGGCGGTCCCGGTATCATGGAGGCTGCCAACAAAGGTGCGACAGATGAAAAAGCCGATTCCATCGGTCTGAACATCTTTCTGCCCTTTGAACAAAATCCCAATCCCTTTGCCACCACACAGATTGAGTTCAAATACTTTTTTGTCCGCAAAGTCATGTTCTTAAAATATGCCCAGGCCTTTATCATCATGCCCGGCGGCTTTGGCACCCTTGACGAACTGTTTGAAACCATCACGCTGATCCAGACCAAGCGCATACGGAAAATGCCGATTATTCTGGTCTGCACTGAATACTGGGAAGGCCTGGTCGACTGGATCAAACAGCGCCTGCTGGCTGATCAAATGATTTCCGAGGCAGATATGAGCCTCTTTCACATGCTCGATGATCCAGAGGAAATCGTGAGGATTGTCACCACTTTTAAGCAGCAGGAAGAGGACGACTAAGGGTTTTTAACCTAGTTTACCGGGCCACCCCTTTTGAAAAATAAAAGGCGGTGTTTTGCGGAAGCTCTGAAATACCGATTCTTCGGGCAACATCTTTGCGTGTGGCTTCAAGGCTCGGGAAACCGGGATCCGAATAAACGGACCTGCAGAACATTTCCCCCATGAATTCAGGTAGATGGCTGTATATTCGCTCACCTCATGCTGCTGCCGGGGTGCATAAAAGTTAATGGAAATAAACAGGCTGGTCACATAGCTTGGTTTGAGCAGCTGGTCAAAATTCACCACCTGGGTCAGCAGCGGTGAAAAGAACTCGTTCAAAGCCTGATAAAGTTTACGGATATCATCAAAGGTCACATAGGTCGGATTGGGAACCAGGTTGATCACTGTGCTTTCATGATACAGACGGTTGTTCACCATCCAGGCGCCGATCTCTTCAATGGTCTTTGCCTTGATCAGCAGTTCTTCATCATGATGCAGGGTTTTACTGCTTTTATTGATCAGTTCCCATGTCCCGACTTTCTGCCCCGGATTGACATATTTGAGGTGCAGACCTCTGAAATGCTGATCACTTCTGGAAACCAGCAGAATTTTCTGCACTTTGCCTTCCTGCCTTGAAAATTCAATGATCACCTTCCGCCCGAGAACGGTCCGGTCCTCGGGGCTGATGCGGGATTTGCCCTGGTAAAGGCTTTCAAACGCCTTATTTACGATTTTATACTTTTTGACCATGTAGCGCTCTATTGTCTGGGAAAGCTGAACAATCCGGTCATAGGGCCAGGTTTTGAACCCGCCGATCTCAAATATCTTTTCCTTGTCCCACCCCCATTTCCGGATACACTTTTCCAGAAGAATTTTCCTCAGCCCGAACACAGTGTTGGTGATTTCCTGGTCCCGTGAAATACCGAGCTTGAGAAAAAAACAGGTCAGCAGAAGATTGACTGATTCACTGTCCTTTGCAGTCTCAAAATACAAGAGGAGATGTTTAACCAGAATATAATAAGAATCGTTCTGTGCCAGTTTGAGGTGACCGCCTGAATTCATCCACTCATCCTTGTACCGGTTGCACAGCAGCGACTCTTTCCCGTACTCGTAGATATATTTTTCAAGCAGAGCCATTTTAATGACGGATTTAAACGGACTTTTAAGCCACTTGAACATCTGCCATATGGAAGCGCCGAAATACTCACTGGTTGAAATGGCATGAATATCGCCCAGATCGATGTACCGGTAGAGTCCGGGCAGCCGATGGGTGTGCCTGAGAATTGCATTGTAGTAATGGATGCTGATGGCCGTGGGTAGCACAGCCCACAAT
>CAZLNA010000146.1:0-2459 GCA_964560485.1 uncultured Desulfobacula sp.
TAAGTGCTGTGATATTGGCCCGGTTGTTGACCTGGGTGGGGCTGAACTGGTGACTCCGTCCGTGTCTGGCAAGAATCAGTGTATCCACATTATTAATTTTACCAGCCATCAGGCTGGAGGACGGCTGGCCATATGTCGTACCCATTTCAAGTGTTTCAGGATTTTTCAAAATATCCGGATCGTCCAGACCAGACCCGCCGATTATTCCTATTTTCAAAGTCTTCTCTCCTGTCTGAATTATTCTTTTCGTTCATTAATGCAGGGTTTCTCCACCCCCACACATGCGCCTAACATAATATGGGGTATGAGTCAACGGCTACCCTTACTGTGGACTGTCAGCACGACCTTGTCCAAAAGAGAGATACCAAGTTTTCCAGCAGCATTTCCGTCTTTCACTGCCACTTCCATATATCCTGAAGAGCCAGCAACCAGGAAAGGCGTCTCATCATCGGCCAGGGCATATGCCTTAAAAACCCTGTTGATCAAGCCTGTCTCCGTGTAAAGAGAAAAAAGACGCTGACCAGCGATCTTTTGAAACGATTCATGGGTGATGTTCAATGTCAGGTTGCCGAACCGGTCGATATATAGAATGGTCAGTTCAATACTGTTTCCTTTTTTTTCCGGCAGGGGCAGATTCACTAATTTGCATTTGTCAGTTTCCGGTCCGAGTCGGGAAAAATTGTCCATATCCTGCCAGAGATGCGCTGCCACAGGGGAAAAGACATCCCTGCCGTGGAAAGTGGCAGATAACCGGTCTAAAAAAAATTCAGAATTATTCAGTTCAACCATGGTCTCGATCCCATCTGCGCGGGCGGTTTCCCAGAGCACCCCATTGTCCGGTCCGATGAAATAGTAGTGCCGGGTTTTAATACACAACGCTTTTCTATCTGACCCCACTTCCGGGTCCACGATCACGCAGAAAATGCTTTGCTCCGGGAAAAAACCGACAGAGACGGACAAGAGAAAAGACGCCTGGAGAATATTCTGCGGTACAATGTCATGACTCAGATCAATCACAGTTGCATTGGGCGCTATGGTGGCGATCACCCCTTTGAGCACGCCGGTGAAGTGATCTTCATAACCGAAATCTGTCAACAGGACAATGGGCGGTTTGGTGTTTTTCATATGGTTCCTATTATGGATTGAATTATCAAGACAACGGCCATGGCGGAAAGCAGCCGCCTCAGCCAGCGGCGATATGTGGTTTCATTTATTTTTTCCCGGACCTGCATTCCGAAATACATGACGCCAAGAGCAAACACGGCCAGCGGCAGTGCAAGCATTACGATATCGGCAGTAAACAGCCCGGCCCGGAAAAAAACAGCACCCTGTGTAAACTTACCCAGCAAAAAACAGAAATTAAACACCTGGATCATGACGCTTTTAGGCATTTTCATTTCAAGGGCATAAATCACCAGGACAGGCAGCATGACATTCACGGTCCCGCCGACAATACCGGCACCAACCCCGAATATGGCCATACTTGAACCTGGGTATCGGGTGATCCAGGGAAACCGCACCCCGAGACGCTCCGCATTCAGGTATAGGACCAGCATCAGCGCCAGAATGGGACGAAAAAAATCCGCAGGCGCAGAGATCAGCAGGTGTGCGCCAATAAAACTGCCGATCATGCCGTAAAGGGCGAGAGGCCAGTATGTACCGATACTCAGCTGCCATTTCCCGCCTTTAATGACATTAGCCAGGTTGTTGGCCACGGTGGGAATGACAAGCAACAGGATAGCGGTTCTGACGTCAAGGAATGTCGCCAGCAAAGGGGTGGCGACCAGGGGAAATCCGATCCCCACACTGCCGTGAATCAGTGCGGCAATACCCACAACCAGCCCGGTCTTGAGATAAAGAAAGAGAGAAACAGGTTCTAACAATTGATCTCCTTAAATTAGGGATAATCTGCCAAAATCTATACCAGAAAAGAGCCGGCAAAAGAAAACATTTTATCAACACCCGCGCCGGTGGTATATTGTATCAATTCGAATTTGGTTGACAAAACAGCAAATTCATTACAGTGATAATAGTAACTATTTTATGCGCCTGTTGAAGAAAACAATACGCGCCATAACCACTCAATCGGTAGATATTGAAATAAGGCACATTCTATGAAAACCCTGGTTGTTGACGACGAACTGGTAAGCCGTAAAAAAATGCTGAAAATCCTGAGCCAGTTTGGCCAGTGCGACAGTGTTAAAAACGGCAAGGCGGCCATTTCTGTCGTGAAAACGGCGATCGAAGAAAGCGCCCCCTATGACCTGATCACCCTTGATATCTCAATGCCGGACCT
The DNA here is from genome assembly GCA_964560485.1 of uncultured Desulfobacula sp. Classification (GTDB taxonomy): domain Bacteria; phylum Desulfobacterota; class Desulfobacteria; order Desulfobacterales; family Desulfobacteraceae; genus Desulfobacula. Next base: position 2,297 of record CAZLNA010000146.1, read on the forward strand.
TGACGGAACCCAGGTTCTGGCCCAGATCAGACAGATAGAGACAGAACATGAACTTGATGAAAAGAAAATTGCCCGGATACTGATGGTTACGTCCCATTCCGATGTTGAGACCGTCAAATCCTGTGCCGGAAAGTGCAACGGCTATGTGGTCAAACCATTTAAT
>CAZLNA010000146.1:2559-5818 GCA_964560485.1 uncultured Desulfobacula sp.
TTTTTGATGGTTATAAGCAGGCCGGTCGCAACCAAACCCAGAAGGGCTGTATTACCCGCCATCCCCAGAGAAAGCCGTTCCCTGCGCCGCGTATTTATCACCTGCCGATCAACAAAAAGATAAACCAGCCATGCAATCAGGAGGGCAGCAAGCAGGGTATGCAGAATGTTGGTGGTATAAAACTGAGCCAGCCAGCCTAACCCCGGAAGATCAGCGATATAATACCGTTTAAAAATAGGCATCTGTGCAAACCCGGTCAGAGCGAGTCCAGCAACCAAGAGCACAAAGATTTTTTTTGAATCATTTTTCATCATTCATCTCCCGCTGATGCCCTGCCGGACAGGTAAACCCGGCCCAAAGCCGCGGCCATACCTGCTACAGGCGCAATAAGCAGAGACCTGGCAGCCATGGCAGTGTCTGCCATATAATTTTTAACTGACTGGAATCCGGGCCGTCCTTTGCCGGACGCTGTTGCCTGGTGCAATACATCGAACGGGACCGGCGAGACATAGATGGTGCCGGTTCCGCCGTTTTCTGCCGCTCCGTAGATGTAGCCCTTCTGCTGCCGTGCTAGAGCACGGGCCTTTTGAATAATCTGCTTTTTGGGACCAATGATCTGGACATTGGCAGGGCAGGCCTCTATACAGGCCGGTACCTTCCCTTTTTCAATCCTGGTGTGACATCGATGGCACTTGTACATCACACCGTTGCCGGCAAAAGCAGGCAGAAGATCGAGATAAAGCCCGACCCCGGTCTGTCTCTGGGGAATATCCCATGGGCAGACTTTATTGCATTTTGATCCGCCCAGGCAAATGTCTGCATTAATCCAGGAAAGGCCGCTGGGTTCCTGTCTGGCCGCCCCCCACGGACAGAGCTTGACACATGGCGGGTTATCACAATGCATACACCGGCGGGGAATGTTCAGCTCAACAGGGGCCCCGTCGATGTCAATGGTTGTTTTTTGTATATACAACCAATTATACGGGGTCAGCCGGTCTGAAACAGATTGCCGGTCTGACCAGTCCTCAACCGGCACCCGGTCCGGGAACATCCTTGGAAAGGGTTTTTCCGGCCTGGGAAAATCGGGTCCGTTTACCTTCCTGCAGGCCTCAACACAAGCTTCACACCCGACGCACCGACGGATATCAATCAGGGTCGCCAGCGGCTGGCGTCTTCTTTTTTCCGGTTCGACAGCCTTTGCATGACCCTGCCCGGGCCGGGTCATCAGAAACGATCCGACAGCAGCCTGAAGAGCGCCTTTTAGGAAGTTTCTCCTGGAAAAGGGGTTGCTCACGCCTGCTCTGACCGGGGCCGGCAACTGTTTTTTATTCTTTCTCGGAGAATTCACTGAAACTGAGTTTGTCATAGCTTCTGGTCTGAATATAGTCGAGCACCTTTGTCAGTTGTTTTGCATCAACATATCCGGGAATGTTGCTGATTTTGGAGGTGTCCGGTTTTAAAAACCATAGCGTCGGAAGCCCTCGGACTTTCCACTTCATGGCTAAATCCTTATGCTGATCCGTGTCAATTGAAATACTGACAAAATGCTTTTGAAGCAGATCGATTACAGCCGGATCCTTGAAACTGGTTTCCTTGAGTTTGGTACAATACGTGCACCATTGGGCCTGGAAATAAAGAAATATATGCTTATCCTGGTTTTCGGCCATTGCCACACCGTCTGAATAATTCTTCCAGTTGATTCCGTCATCAGCCGGCGCTTCCGCCGTTGTCTGCTGAACTTGTTTTGGTTGCGGTGTGCCAGGCTTGTCTCCTGTGAAATAGACCACACCTGCCACAGCAATACAGATCAACGCCACTACCAGAATATTTTCCTTTTTCATATCTATTCCTTTGATTATGTTTGACACACCCAAATCAACGGTTGTCCCGGGAAATTGGCTGCCCTGCCCTATTTCCGGGCAGCCTGAATCCTGATATTACCGGAGCAACAACCGTGCCATCGCGTTAACAGCTTTACTCATCAGAACAAAACCAGACCACTATACGCTATCCAGATTGTTTCGTCGATCTTTTGGTTGTTCCTGCCAAGGAAAAACACAACCAATGTGTTAACATGTTGTTAATTTATTCGGGCTTAATCGAAAATAAGCCCCCTTTTCTTTACAACCATGTGTTGATTAGTCTATGAAAAGAGAACAACCTTACACTCAAATTATAAGGAGACCCTGATGACTGATAACGTCCTGATCACCCTCGCATGCGGCACAGATAACCCCAACCGCGCCACCCGCGCATTCTTTCTTGCAGCTGTTGCCCAGAAAAAAGGTAAGAACGCCACCCTCTTTCTTCTGGATGATGCGGTCTACCTGGCACGGAAAGGCGCCATGGAGAATTTAAGAGCCGCCACTGGAGATTCTGCTGACGACTCTCTGGCCCATCTTCAGGCACACAATGTCCCCATCCTGGTCTGTACCCCCTGTGCGAAATCAAGATTTATTGAAGAAGCAGACCTGGCAGATTCCTGCCGGATGGCAACGGCTGCCGAACTGATCGATATTGCCTGTGACGCCGCCACAATAAGCCTTTAGTTTTTGGTAACAAATGTCTCTCTGGAGGGTTTACCGGACAGATATTGCGTGTTTTTTTAAACGCTTCCATACGGTGATCCGGCTGACACCGAGTATTGCAGCCGCTTTTGTCTGGTTGCCGTCTGCCGCCTTCAGCGCATCCAGAAGGGCCTGTTTTTCAGACCGGCCTTTGATCACACGATCAGGGGCCGGTTCAAACGTAGCCGTCTGTATCTGGCCGGCGTTGTTTTCCACTATTTTTTCAGGCAGATGCTCCACACCGATACTTTTACCGCGCGCCAGCACAAAAGCGTATTCCACGCTGTTTCTCAACTCCCGGATATTTCCCGGCCAGGGATAGGCCACCATCAGCCGCATGGCTTCAGGTGTGAACCCCAGAATGTTTTTGCCTGTTTTTTCCGCATTGAGACTGATAAAATGCTGAATCAGCAGGGTGATATCATCCTTGCGGTCTTTTAAAGGCGGACAGGTAAGCGGGAATACATTGATCCTGAAAAAGAGGTCCTCCCTGAAACTGCCCTGTTCGATAAGCTGGTCGAGATTCTTATGGGTAGCCGTGATAATCCTGGCATCAATGGGGATTGAATTGTTAGACCCCACCCGCTGAATAATCCTGTCTTCCAGGACCCTTAACAGTTTGACCTGCACCGGCAGCGGAATATCCCCGATTTCATCAAGGAAAATGGTCCCTTTGTGAGCCGCTTCAAACC
>CAZLNA010000147.1:0-5795 GCA_964560485.1 uncultured Desulfobacula sp.
GCTCAAGAGCCTCCATGCTGCCCGTACAGGTATCCACCGTATACCCCAGCCCACTCAAAACTGTGCTGCCGATTTTGACTATCTGCGGCTCATCATCGATAAAAAGGATTCTCTCGCTGCCTTTTGGCAATTCCAATTCTGATGCAGCCTCGTCTTCGTTTAGATTCTCAATATTCGGTAAATAAACGGTGAATTCAGTTCCCTCTCCCAGCTTGCTTTCAACTAGAATTTTGCCGCCATATTTTTCGACAATACCATGCACCACAGCAAGCCCTAATCCGGTTCCTTCTCCCTGTTCTTTTGTGGTAAAATAGGGTTCAAATATATATTTGATTTTATCATCAGGAATACCGATGCCTGTATCCGCCACCACAATTTTTATATAACTGCCAGCTTCTATATATTCCCCACCTTGCATTATAGCGCTTTCCAAATGGATATCTGCCAAATCAACTTTCAGCTTTCCTCCCTTTTCATCCATGACATAGGCGGCATTCGTAAAAAGGTTCATAAATATTTGATGAATTTGGGTTGGATTTCCAAGCACTTGTTTCCGGCTGTCTATCTTTTCAATAATCTGGATGGTTGCAGGGATGGATGACCGAATGAGCTTTAATGCCTCTTTTGCAATACTTTGGACACTTACCGGCCTGATGATGTCTTCTGATTTGCGGGCGAATGTTAAAATCTGCCTGACAAGGTCTCTGGCACGCATACCTGCAGCATGAATTTCTTTTAAATCATCTTCAAGATCAGATCCTTTATCAACCTGATTAAGTGCCAAATCTGAGAACCCCAAAATGGATGAAAGGATATTGTTAAAATCATGGGCAATTCCACCGGCAAGATTTCCGATTGATTCCATTTTCTGTGATTGCATCAGCTTTTTTTGAAGCGTCTCTCGTTCCGCCTCAGCCTTTTTACGATCGGCAATATTTCGGGCAACGCCCACAAAAAGCACCTCCTCGCCGACTTGAAATTTTTGCCCGCTCACTTCAACTGGCACCAGGGAACCGTCTTTGTGTAAATGACTGGTTTCAAAGACCCTGGATTCATTCAACGGTGTTTTTTTCCAGAAATCAAAAAATCCTTCAACGCTGAAATTGGGATCGATACCACTGATATCAAGATTGAGAATCTCTTCACGGCTGCGGTTCAGCATCTTGCAGGCGGCGGCATTTACATCAGAAAACTGACCATTTTTTGAAATCATATAAATGCCATCAGAAGCGGTTTGAATGAGGTTCCTGTATTTTTGTTCACTTTTCTGTATAGCCGCCTCTGCTTTTCTTCGTTCCGAAATATCATGAATTATCGAAAACAACAGCGTTTTATCCCCGACATTGATTGGCCCGGAATAGACTTCAACATCCTTCATTTCTCCAGTAGCCAACTTATGGGTAAAATAAAACTGACCTTGATGTTTGGCTATTGCAGCATCCATTTTTTCTTGGATCTTTTCTGGTGCAAGCGTGTTGATATCACCAATTTTCATGCTCAGAAATGTTTCCTTGGGATATTGATAAAAGCGGCATGCGGCTTCATTCACTTCGACGATCCGGCCGTCTTCAGGGTCTATAACGAGCTTAATGGCCTGATTATCAACGAACATTTGCTTGTATCGTTTTTCGTTTGCCTGAATCTTTTTAGTGCGATCACGTAAGGTTCTTTCGAGTTCTTTATTGATTCTGGTTATAAAGCGATATCGCCAAAGGGCCATGCCCAAAAAAGTGGTGCAAAACAGTATTGCACTGACAATACCAATCCGTTTTGGTGTCCAGTAGGGTTCAGGCTGGCCATACCATTTCGTATATATATCTTTAAATTCCTGCGAAAGAATAAAATCATCCATGGCAGATTGCAGAAGCTCAAATAATTCTTTTCTGCCTTTGGTTACTGAAATGCCTCTTTTTATTTCTACCAGTGGGTCACCCAGCGTACGAATGTGATCTGTAAGCCCGGATTTTTGCATTAAATAATCCATGACGGGCGCAGGGATGGCGATACAATCAACATCACCTGCTATGAGTTTCCAGATCAGATCTTCAAATGAATCAGCTTTAACTAAATTATATCGGCCCTTCTGCTCCAGGATAAACCGGGCTTTATTTGTGACAACGACCCCAATTTTTCTGTCTCCAATATCTGCAAGGGATCGCAACGATGACGATGTTGCTCTAATGTAATACTTGATACGGAAGGTTTCGTATGGCGAGGTAAAATCCACATACGCTTTTCGTTCGGACGTGACCCCGTGGTTCGGGATAAGATCAATCCGCCCATCTTTTGCAGCTTGAGTGGTCTCCTTCCAATTTTCAAATACCGCATACTCAATCGTTATTCCACAACGTTTTGCTACGGCATTCATAACATCAACTCCAAACCCTGTTGGCTTGCCAGAACTTTCATCAACAAAAAAATGAGGGGGGAAATTTTTAGGCATTCCAGCAACGAAAACTCTGTTTAACCCCTCTTCTCCGATACCTGTGGAGGAACAGAGACTTATTGCTATAATGAAACCAAAGAAAAGACTATTTTTGAAAAAGGCTGATGGTTTTCTGTGCATTTTGCCTCTACAGACTAAAAATAATGAAAATGAAACGGTGATTGTGTGCCGCGGTCACATATCATCTTTGTACGATTCATTATATTACAAAAAATCAAAAATACGAAAGATATCTTTAAGAAAGAATAATTAAAAAGCGTCTCGTAAAACAGCACCGGAACAATTGTTCTCTTTGGCTCTTTTCAAATTGCACAAATGATGACAGAAACACAACCCATCTATAAGCCCTCTCAAAAAAAAGATTTTGGCCTTAATTCAAGGCTGAGGGAAAATTCAACCGGAGGAATATATCTAATATTTCGAGGATTTAATTTTCCCGAAAACGCAGAAGTTAGGTCAAAAGACTTTTTTGAGATAGCCTCTAAAAAAAATCTGCCCTTATCCCGGCAGCAGGTGAAAATGCCGGGATCATCCAAGGTCTGACCGTGAATCATGGCCCCGGACAAAAACCGCCTGTCTGGGATTTGCATTCTCAGGTGGCCAAGGCGCTGCGTATTACGGCAGGATCAAGGCCCATGTGACCCCGTCCACCCCGTATATCATCCTGTTTGATCTGGCCCGGAAGACGGAACCCGGAACGGCCATTGCCGCCGGTGATACCGGTTCACCCATAGCCGTATCCGGCGCCGTCCTTTTGATGGCGTCCGGCCATGCAGGTCTTGCAGCGATTCGACAACAGTGGCGAAACGGCCAGAAACAACTGTAAGCCGTTTTAAAATAAGGGCCGCAGATTATGTTGAGACGGTGTCTATCCGGTCACTACCCGGTCAGACCGGTTCAGGTCCGCCCGGAAGCGTGACAATGAATGTGGTCCCCTTGCCCGGGGCTGAGATAACCTCCAGGTTCCCTTTGTGCTCCTGAACGAGAATGAAATAGGAAACAGACAATCCAAGGCCGGTACCCTTGTTCACATCCTTGGTGGTAAAAAAAGGTTCAAAAATCCGCTTCCGGGTCTTTTCGTCCATGCCGGGTCCATTATCTGTGATGCGAATGACAATGGTTTGCCTGGCCTGCCTGGCATGGATGGAAAGCCTTGGGGCAGGCCCTTTTGGACCCTGGCTCATGGCTTCGGCCGCGTTCTTGAAAAGGTTAAACAATACCTGCTGTATCTTGCTTTTTTCGCAGAAGACCGGCGGCAGGTCCGGGGGAATGTCTTTCAGAATTTGAATATTTTTAAAATCATATTCTTCTTTAAGATCATAGTCGCTCTGGGCAATTTCGATGGTCTGGTCAATGATGGCGCTGATCTGACAGGGCTGTTTGACCGAAGCGCCCTGCCGGGCAAAGCTGAGCATGTTCTGCACAATCTTTGCCGCCCGGCTGCCGGCAGTTCGAATTCCGTCCAGCTGCGCCAGTATCTTCCGGTCTTCCATGAATTGGTTTATGGTCGCCATGGAGGTTCCCAGCTTCCGGGCCGCGTCCTCATTGGCCGGTATGGTCCGGGTGAGCCGGTTGTGAATGACCTGAGCATTCTGGATCATTCCGGCAAGCGGATTATTAATTTCATGGGCCATGCCTGCGGCAAGCCCGCCCACTGACATCATTTTCTCTGACTGGATGATCATGCTGTCAAGGCGCTTCCGCTCGGTTATGTCGTGGACCACGTATCGGGCCGCCACCGGTGTCCCATTGTCGTACAGGTAATCGGCGTTCAGAACCACGCTGATGGTTTCCCTGTTCCGGGTTACGATTTCATATTCCGCCTGGGCGTCTGTTTCGGCCCCGTTCTGAAGGTTGCCCAGCGTTTCCAGGTATCGTTTCCGACTGTCGGGTGTCAGCAGGTCCAGTGGGTTCATGGACAGGAGCCGTTCCTCGGAATACCCGGTATAGTCGCACAGGATACTGTTCACTTCAACAAACCTTGACGTGATTAAATTCACCTCAAACATCCCGGCAGGCGCATGATTGAACAGGTGACGATAGCGTTTTTCACTGTCTCGAAGCTCATCTTCAGCCCTTTTGCGGTCAATGGCAATGGCCACCTGGTTGGAAATGGCGGACAGGACCGCCAGATCCTGTTCAGAATAACGGTTGATATCGGTATAACTCTGAACGGCAATTACCCCGATGACCTCTCCTTTAGTCATGATGGGAACCCCCATCCATATCTTCGGCAGCGGTCCCATTACCTGGCCGTTCCGGGCCATATCTTCCAGCTGTGTCTGCCTCAAAATCAGGGGGCTCTTTTCCGAGACCACCCGTCCGGTCAGAGACTGATCCGCGGTATACTCCCTCACGGGCGCCGGTTTTGCCTCAACCGTATCTTCGAAATAGGGAAAAGATAATACCTGATTTTCCGCATCCAGAAGGGCAATATAAAAATTGGTAACATCCAGAATTTCGGCCAGAAGAAGATGAATCCGGTGATAAAGCTCATCAATGTTCCGGGTGGTGTTGACGGCATTGGAGATGGCAAACAGAATCGTTTTGATCTGGTCTTCGTGCTTTCTCTGGGATACATCCACATGGGTACCCACCATCCGGACAGCCTGCCCGTCCGAATCCAGGACCACATTGCCCCGGGCCAGAATATCCACCCAGTGCCCGTCTTTGTGGCGCATCCTGAATTCATTCTCATACCGGCTGAGCTTTCCCTCAGTCACCAGTTTGATCATGACCTGTGACGATTTGACATCCGCCGGATCCGTGAGCCGGACCCACTCAGAATAATCGTTGCGGATTTCATGATCCGCATAGCCCAGGATCCTTTTCCAGCCGGGTGAAAAATAGATGGCATCGGTTTGAAGATCCCAGTCAAAAAGGCCGTCATTGGCAAATTTCATGGCCAGGTCAAACCGTTCTTCACTCTTTGCCAGACGGGCCTCTGCCACTCTTTTTTTAATCAGGCTGATGGACAGAAAAACCGTGAATAAAAGCAGCAGACCAAAGCTGGATACCACCTGCCAGACCAGCATTTTGTTCTGCTGGTAAAAAGAGGCCGGCTGGTTGATGATCTGGCTGCCCAGGGGCAGTCTGGCCCGTGGTATGCCGAATTTTTTCATGGTGTTGAAGTCAAAAATGTATTCATTGGGGCTGGTTTTTATCACGGGAATCCGGTCAGGAGACTCACCCGCCATGATCCGGAGGGCCAGCCCGGCGGCGGCAACCGGCGTCAACGGCCGGCCCAGGACGCCGAACAACCCGGCGGCGGTGAGCACTCCGAACAGCGCCGGCAAGGCCGCCAGCGCGCCAAAGCGAAGCGAACGCTGCACGAGCGACAGGCCCACGA
>CAZLNA010000148.1:0-5773 GCA_964560485.1 uncultured Desulfobacula sp.
GACCTATTCCATAAATGTAGGTCAAGGCAATCCAAGCATGTTTGTCTCGTGGTAAGTCTACTCCTGCAATACGTGCCAAATTTCTGCCCCCCTATCCTTGACGCTGTTTATGACGTTTGTTAACACAGATAACTCTCAGGACACCGCGTCGTTTGATAACTTTGCAATCCCTGCAGATCTTTTTTACAGATGCTCTAACTTTCATCCATCTACTCCTAACCTTGATATATAATACGTAATTCTATTTATTTGTATCGATAAGTGATCCTGCCACGGCTCAGGTCGTAGGGAGAAATTTCAACCGTTACTTTGTCTCCCGGCAGGATTTTAATAAAATGCATTCTCATTTTTCCTGAAATATGAGCCAGCAGAACATGTTTATTCTCAAGCTCAACCCTGAACATGGCATTGGGCAATGTTTCAAGGACTTTCCCGTCAACTTTGATGGGTTCTTCTTTTGCCATAGTCTTATCGATCTCCTTGTTCTCTTTTAAATCCTCAGGATCATCTGCCTTTTATCCGTTTGGAGCCGCCGCGGCCCAGAAAACCATCATAATTCCCTGTTATCAGGTGAGACTCAATCTGCGATATCGTATCAATAGACACACCGACAACGATCAGGAGCGCTGTACCACCGAAGTAAAAAGAAATCTTGAAATAAGATGTTAAAAAGGTCGGCAGCACACAGACGGCTGAGACATAGAGTGCACCTCCGACTGTGATACGTGTCAGCACCTTGTCGATGTATTCGCTGGTTCTTTTCCCCGGCCGGATACCAGGGATGTAGCCGCCGTTCTTTTTCATGTTTTCAGCCACATCTTCAGGGTTGAACTGAACCGCTGTGTAGAAAAAACAAAAGAAGATGATAAAGCCCACGTAAAGCAGATAGTACCAGATGGTGCCCGGGCTGAAAAGGGCGGCCACCGTCTGCATGATTTCAAAGTTGGTAAACTGGGCCAGGGTCGTCGGAAACATGATAATGGACGATGCAAAAATCGGCGGAATAACACCGGCGGTATTGATCTTCAACGGCAGATGAGAGGTATTGCCCCCATACATTTTCCGGCCCACCACCCGTTTGGCGTAGTGTACCGGGATCCTTCGCTGGGCCATTTCCATGTAGATAATGGCTGCAATAACCGCAACCATGAGAACAACCAGGATAATCATCAGGAAAAGACTGATCTGCCCCGTGTTCATCAACCGGACCGTATTGCCGACAGCAGACGGCATATTTGCAACAATACCGGCGAAAATGATTAGAGAAATCCCGTTGCCGATCCCTCTTTCAGTGATCTGTTCCCCAAGCCACATGATAAATGCAGTACCGGCTGTCAGGGTGATAATGGTCACCAGCCTGAATCCCCATCCCGGATAAGGAACAATGGCCACCCCTGCCGGGGAGGTCATGGATTCAAGGCCGACGCTGATACCGAAGCCCTGGATCACTGAGAGCAGTACCGTACCGTACCGGGTATACTGAGTTTTCTTTTTCCGGCCGGCATCGCCTTCTTTTTTCAGCTGTTCGAGATGCGGTACAACCACGGTCATCAACTCGAGAATAATGGATGAACTGATGTACGGCATGATACCCAGTGCAAAGATGGACAGCCGCTCAAGGGCCCCGCCTGAAAACATGTTGAACATGGAAAACAAAGTGCCTTCTGCTGACTGAAAAAAGCTTGCCAGCGCCACACCATTGACTCCGGGTGTGGGAACATGAATACCAATGCGATACACAAAGAGCAATGCCAGCGTAATAAATATTTTACGTTTAAGCTCCGGCAGTTTAAACAGGTTCTGGTAGCTGTTCTCGATCATTATATCGTATCCTTAATTGGGAATCCTTCAGTCATGTTCTTTTAAGATTATTCAGCTTTGTCTTCAGTTTCGTCAGCCTCTTCGGCCTGTTCAGTATCTTCAGCTTCCTCTGCAGAAGCAGTTTCTTCCGGTGCGTCAGCCGCTTCCTGAGTCTCTTGTGGCTCAGCTGCCTCCTGGGCAGTTTCAGCCGGCGTTTCAACCGGTTCAGCCGCCTGTTCAGCTGTCTCTTCTTCAACCGGTGCTTCAGCCGCTTCAACAGCTGGTGCAGATTCCGGGGCTGCAGTTTCAGCAGCCTTTGCAGGCGCCTCTTCTTTAACAATACTGCCGCCGGCAGCCTCAATTTTTTCCTTGGCTGTTTTTGAGACCAGAACGTTTTTCAATAACAGTTTTTTTGAAATCTCACCTTCGCCGAGTATTTTAACACCGTCCACACGGCCTTTCACCATACCGATCGCCCTGAGGGCGTCCATGTCGACAACCGCACCGTCATCAAAGCGCTCATCAAGGTCTTTTACATTTAGCACGGCATTATTGGTTTTGAAAATATTGGTAAACCCTCTTTTGGGCAACCGGCGGTAAAGCGGCATCTGACCGCCTTCGAACCCCGGACGGACGCTGCCGCCGGAACGGGCTTTCAAACCCTTATGGCCTCTGGTGGATGTCTTGCCCATTCCCGAACCCGGGCCACGCCCGACTTTTTTGCGGTTCTTTCGAGCCCCCTGTCCGGGAGCCAAATCATGAATCTGCATCCTATACCTCCTCTACCTTGACCAGGTGGGATACCTTTTTGACCTGGCCCAGAATCACCGGATTTGCTTCATGTTCTACACTGTGATGCATTTTGCGAATACCCAGTGATCGAATGATGCGGCCATGTTTGGCCGGACGTCCGATGGTGCTTTTTATCTGTGTGATTTTTATCTTATCCGCCATGTTAACACCTTCTATTAGATATCTTCAGGGTTGAGACCCCGTCGTTTGGCCACTTCTTCTTTGGTACACAGGGACTGGAGCCCCTGCATGGTTGCTCTGACAATGTTCTGGGTATTATGAGTACCAATACACTTGGTCAGGATATCCGTGACACCGACTGCTTCGAGGACCGCGCGGATCCCGCCGCCGGCAATCAGTCCGGTACCCGGAGAAGCCGGTTTGAGCAGTACCCGTCCGGCACCGGCCTTACCAACCACTTCAAAAGGAACCGTTCCATTGAGCAGGGAAATCTTAACCATGTTTCGTTTGGCTTTTTCCATGCCTTTTTTAATCGCTTCAGGAACCTCTGTTGCTTTCCCGAGGCCATACCCTACACTGCCTTCACCGTCACCGACAACGACCAAGGCACTAAAAGAAAAGTTTCGACCGCCTTTTACAACTTTGGCCACACGGTTTATTCTGACAACTTTATCAATTAACCCGTTATCTTCTGTCTGTTCTTGTCGTCTTGCCAAGGGTTTTCCTCCAAATTTAAAAATTTAACCCGGCTTCACGGGCGCCGTCTGAGAGTGATTTGACACGGCCATGATACAAGAATCCATTCCGGTCAAGGACAACTTTTGTGATGCCCTTATCCAATGCGCGTTTTCCGATCATCATGCCGATCGCTTTAGCCTTGTCACATTTTTTGCCCTCTGCCGGATTATCTTTGAATTCTTTCTCCAGGGTAGATGCAGACACAAGCGTAGTTCCCTGGGTATCATCGACAATCTGGGCATAAATATGTTTGGCGCTTCTGAAAACACTCAGCCGGGGACGATCCTGACTGCCAAGAATATTCTTCCTGATTCTTTTTTTTCTTTTAAGCCTTGCTAAAAGCCTTGGTGATGTATTTCCCATAATCTTTATCTTCCCGCTGTTTATTCTTTACCTGCAGTCTTACCTGCTTTTCTGATAATTCTTTCGTCTGCGTACATGATGCCTTTGCCTTTATAGGGCTCGGGCGGTCTGACGCGTCTGACGTTCGCCGCTACCTGGCCGAGAACTTCTTTATCGATTCCCGCCAGCGTAATCTGGGTATTGTTTTCGACATTTGCAGTGACTCCATCAGGCAGTTCAAAATTCACCGGATTGGAATACCCCACATTCAAAACAAGTGATTTCCCATTGGCTTCGGCACGATACCCGATACCGGACAGAACCAGTTTTTTCTCATATCCGGCGGAAACACCGATAACCATATTATCGATCAGGGACCGGAATAATCCCTGGAGTGCTACTTTTTTCTTGTCAGTGGTATCAGTCTTCACTTCAATCTGACTATCATTCACATCAAGTTCAATGGCCGGATGGAGCTGACGTTCAAGGCTGCCTTTGGGGCCTTTTACGGAAATGACATCCCCGTTTAAAGAGAACTGAACCTTATCTGGAAGCTGGACCGGCTTTTTTCCTATTCTGGACATAACTAAACTCCTTACGGCCTACCAAACATTACAAAGAATCTCGCCGCCGACGTTTGCAGCTTTGGCCTGTTTATCCGTCATCAACCCTTTTGAGGTGGAGACAATGGAGATGCCCAGACCGTTCAAAACCGGCTTCATTTCTTTTGATTTTGCATAAACCCTGCATGAAGGTTTGCTGACGCGCTCAATACCAAAAATGGTGGGCTGATTTTCAGATGCGTATTTCAAATAAACACGAATCACACCCTGCGTCTCATTCTCAAGGAATTTGAAATCCTTGATATATCCCTGTTCTTTCAGCACCCGGAGCATTTCCAGTTTAATCTTTGATCCGGGGATATCCACTTTTGTCAGCCCTGCTTTTCCACCATTTCTGATGATGGTCAGCATGTCTGCAATTGGATCACTTAATGCCATGTTTTCTTCTCCTTGAAATCAACTGATATCACGTATTCTGTTTGTCGGTTCTGGTTTACCAGCTTGACTTGGTCACGCCGGGAAGCTTGCCTTCAGAGGCCAGCACCCTGAAACAGATTCTGCAGATACCCGCTTTTCTGATAAATCCTCTTGGTCTGCCGCATAAGGGGCATCGATTGTATGCTCGAACAGAAAATTTGGGTTTTCTGTTTGCCTTTGCGATTAAAGACTTTCTAGCCAAGCTTTCCTCCTTAGATCCTAATTTTTAAAAGGCATGCCGCAGTGCTTGAGCAGTGCTTTGCCTTCCTCATCGGTTTTAGCTGTTGTAACAACCGTAATGTTCAGCCCTTTAATGCTGTCGGTTTTGTCATAATCGATTTCCGGGAAAATGATATGCTCATCAATCCCCAGAGTATAATTCCCGCGCCCGTCAAAGGCTTTACCTGAGATACCGCGGAAGTCCCTGACACGAGGCAGGGCAATATTTACCAGCCGGTCGAGAAAATCATACATTTTTTCACGGCGTAACGTCACTTTACAGCCAATGGGTAGACCGCCGCGAAGCTTGAAGTTTGCAATCGGCTTTTTAGCTCTTGTGATAACCGCTTTCTGGCCGGCGATCAGTGCCAGCTCTTCTGCGGCCGGTTCCACGATCTTCGGATTCTGAACCGCTTCCCCCAGCCCCATGTTGAGAACGATTTTTTCAAGTTTGGGCACCTGGTGAATATTGGTGTATCCAAAGGTTTCCTTGAGTGCAGGAACCACCTCTGTTTGATATTTTTCTTTAAGCGTTGCCATTTTTATCTCCGCACTTGGTCTTATGAATCAATCTGCTGATCACATTTTTTGCAGATTCTGACCCGTTTTCCGTCTTCCAGTTGTTTCATGCCGATACGGGTGGGCATTACACATGAATTGCACATGATCATCAGGTTTGACATGTGAATCGGCATGCTTTTTTCCACAATTCCACCCTGCGGGTTTGCCTGGGACGGCCGCTGATGCGATTTCACCACATTAATATTTTCTACAACGACCCGGCCGGTTTTCTTGTTCACCTTCAGCACCTTACCGATCTTGCCTTTATCCTTGCCGGTCAGGACCTTTACCTTGTCATCTTTTTTTAATCTGATCTTCAT
>CAZLNA010000149.1:0-5761 GCA_964560485.1 uncultured Desulfobacula sp.
GCCTTGGCATGGGCAGTGACGGTTACAGGTTTTAAATCCCTGGCCACATAGGAATATTTCCGTTCTTCTTGAAGCTGTCCAGCGCTCTGGGTACTGCCTTTGGACTCCCACCAGAAAGTGATGAGGTCATCACTCATGCCAGGCGTCTCTTTGGCAGTCAGAAAAATCTCCTGGCCCACATAGGGTTCGGGCGGTTCAGCTGTCAGTTCGAGCTTCGGCGGTTCCACCCGGATCTCGATCTGCTCGGATTCCGCAATGGTTGACACCACATCCCCTTTTTTCTCAAGCACCTGGACCCAGACCTTTGTCGTCCCGGTTTTTGAAAAAACCGCCCGGGTGGATGGGGTATTTGAATCCAACGAGCTGAAACTGACCTCTGGATGGGGCTGCCATCTGAAAATGTATTTTCCGGCCACCGGTTTTCCGCCGGACATAAGAACGGCTTTAAGTCCCAAAGGACTGCCCACGGCTACAGGATCACTGGTGTTCGGGACACGCTGGACAAGGGCTTTTATCGCCTCCACCTCAACCGTTATTGCGGCGCTGCCCAAAGGATATCGGGCACCCTGCGCGCTCACCGATATGGTCAGTTGCCCAGGTTTTTCAGCTTTCAATTGTGCTTTTGCCCCCTTGGCTTTCACTCCTTGTCCTGACCAGGTAAAAGTGATGGGCGCATCTTCGGGTTTTGCGTTTTTCACCATGGCAGACAGGGAAACACTGTCTCCGGGTTTTAATTTGCCGATTGTTTTCGGTGAAAGAACCACTTCAGGCATATCTGAACCATCCAGCTTCAGCCCTTTATGGGGATAAGAAGAAAACTTTTGTGATTTGGCCAGGCCAAGAGACGATAAAATGGCAAGGGCTTCTGCCTGTATAGCATTGGCCTGGGCCTGTAAAAATCCCTGATCTGTATTATTCCAGCAGCCCGAGCCCCCCACGGCATATCTGATTTCAAGGGTCAGGTTGTCTTTAACCAGGTACCCTTTTAAAAAGGCTTCCACATGTGCATTTTTATAGCCGTACACGGATCCGGATCCCCTCTTGTAACGGGGACGGGTTTCGATGATCAGGCCGGTAAGACCGGCTGCGCCGAAACTTTTGATCTCATATTTGCGGCGCCACCGTTTGTGTTCCTCTTCTTCATATTTCAAATCCTTTCTGTATTGCTCAATGGATTTGGGGTTGAACCGGTGAATTAGCGTGGCCCAGACTTCACCATAGGCCTGGGCATTTGAAGCGCACTGGTCTGCTTTAGCTGCTTTGACGGCAATTTTGCGCCTGAAATGAATTTTCCGGCCGCCCTCATAGGGTCCGCCTTCCCATACCGATGGAAAAGAACCGGTCAACTGGGCTGTGGAGGCATCAAAATCTGTGGACGAGGCTTCTTCGTGTTGTTCTGACTGCTGATCCGCCTTCTCAGCCTGCTCTCTTTGCTGCCTTTCCTGTTCTTCCCTTTCCTGTTCTTCCCTTTCTTCTTTTTCCTTTTTCAGGCGATCTTTCTCTTTTTTCTCTTTTTCAAGTTCAGCCAGTTGCGCCTGCTCGTCCTCTTCTTCATCATCGGGCGCACCTGACAGCGGTTCAAGTGCAATGGTCCTGCGGGGGGCTTTATCAAGGTTGTTTCCAAACACATCATCAAAGGTGTGCGGATGATATCCTTTGGCCTGAATCGTCAGCCTGTACCGGCCCTTTACCAGATTCAGCACCAGCCGGTCCCTGCCGGAGACTGACGCGGCCTTTCCCAGTCCATCTGAAGGTTTGGCCTGGGCGTTTGACCGGTGAATCATTTTTTTCGGTGTTTGTTTATCCTTGAGGATCAGCGTCAACTGTACGGGCCCTGCCTGTTCAAGGCTCTTGCGGTAATCGTCATAAATTCGGTTGCGTTTTTTCCCAAGTGCAATGGACTGATCAAGCCAGGCATTTGAATGGTGTGCCTGACCCGCCTGATTCAACGGCTGCATCCAGAGTTCATACTGCCAGGCCTGGTCCCGCCAGGAGATCTCCTGTTTTGTGTCCAGCCGGGTGTTGGGCAGAAATTCATGCTTGATCGTAAGCATTTCCTTGGTGACAATCGCCCTGGCCAGTTGAACAAACCGGTGCCATTTTCTGGCTGCTGCCAGATCTGCCCGGGGCCGGCCAGTTAAAAAAATCTTGCCGGCCAGCCACTGACGGTCTCCGCTCTTCCAGTATTTGGGCGGCATTTCTTTTTTTGCCGCTTCCCGGATCGCCATGATCTGCTGATACATTTCCAGATATTTGAGAACGACCTGGGAGGCCCGGCTGATTTCCGACTCTGTTGCCGCCTGGCCGGCCAGATCCCGTTTGGCCTGCCAGAGCCAGTTGACCAATGATTTCCAGTTTGAGGTGTCTGCCTGTGCATCCAGGGATGCCAGGACTTCAGTCTCAATATCGAGCGCTTTTGCCAGGTTTCGAAGTTCGATAAACAGATCCGGCAGCTGTCCTCTTGCCAAAGCGTCTTCAGCCTGTTTGCGCCGCTCCAGGTGATCAATGAGATTCAGGATATACCCCAGCTTGATTTCCTCCCACCGGGCAAGCCCGAGCTCAGTCAGGCGGTCTTTCATTTTTTCCCCGACCAGTTTATGGCTGATCATCTCTTCGAGCATGATCAGTGCCGGATCTGTGGCAGCCAGATTCTTTTCCAGCGTTTTGCTGACGCTGATCCATTCGGTAATCCCCTTGAAATCATCCTTATACGCCTGCCAGTCAATATGCCCGCTGTTCACAGTGCGCCGCAGCGCCTGCACCTGTTTTTTTCTCATCCGGGCAAATTTTTTCAGATCGAGCCGATGCCCCTGATATGTTGCTGCCGTCAGCCGAAAGACCCCGAGCCGGGTCATCTGATTGCCCTGACCCTGGGTTTTAACCTCGGTGAGTTTGAATTCCGCGCCAGCATAAAGGGCATCGGTAAACACGGAGAGCTGTTCATTCCAGTACATGCCGTAAGTCTTGTCCCCGATGGCCCGGCCCAGCCCCCAGGCAGCCTCTGGAAGGGATAATGGCGGCACCAGGGTGGTGATCACATCCCATGCAGCCAGGTAGGTATTGCCCAGCATGTATTGTTCCACGCTTGAGCCGAAAGGAATCCTGCGTTTGAAAAATTCTGTGGCAAAGCCGCCCCAGTCGCCCTCCCACAGGGCGTTACCGTAGGCTTTCATTTCATCCACCAACCCTGTGATCATCATCAGCTTCATCCCGCCCCGACCCAGGGAAGTGGCCTGGAGTTTTTCATTCAGATAACGGTTGGTGGATGCAATGGCGTTTTTGGCCAGATTTTTTGCGCTGATCAGGCTGCTCTGGTAGTCATCCGGGACTTTTCCCTGGCGCTTTGCCTTTTTCCATGCATTCATTTGAGCTTCAAGTTCGGAAAATCCGGTCTCGCCCCTCAGTTCACCCAGCAGACCGTCATCAATAATATCCAGATAGCTGTTAAAGGTTTCAGCGGTTTCCATGCTTTTCTGCGCTGCTTTCAGGGCCCGGTCCATGACGTAGGCTGCCACCATTTTTCTGCTGGCCGGGGATTTGGCCTTGAGCATCTGTTCCACCAGTTTACGATCTTTAAGTTCTTCCAGAGAAAGCTTTCGAACACCGGTTTTTGCAGAAAGCTGATCCAGGAGGGCACGGACCTGCACTGCCTTCTGTTTAACCACTTCCGGCACCTTCTGGTCTTTAAAGGCGGCCAGTTCGGCCTCGGCCATATCTGCCAGCAATACCAGCTCTTCTCTTAAGCCTCTGGCCTCATCTGCAATGTCCGCCCCTTCCCTTTGTTTTCTGAGCAGCTCTGCCTGCTGCCCGGCAAGCGCATTGTACCGAGCGTCAAATCCCTTCTGGACATTCTCCCACATGGTGGTTTTAACCTGCTCATGGAACTTGGCAATGGTTCCGGGATCCAGATCCAGCATCAGTCGTTTTGTCCCTTCATCCCAGATAATTCTGGGCGCCATGTTGAAATAATCGGTGATGGTTCGGACAACATCGTTTCGGACCTTATTTGTCTGGGGATCCACCCGGTCAAGATCATGAACGATCTGTGCCATCTGCGCCAATTTAGCATCCCCTGGCAACTGGTCTGTCAATTTAAGGGCTTCGTTACTCCGATGAAGGTACTTGGCTGCTTTAAGAACGGAATCCACATTCCCGTAAACACCTGATTTAACGATGTCATGTTCGAAATGACGGACCATTTCCATGGAGAGGCCGGGCTCTGAATCAAATGAGGGCTTGGGGACTTCAATCCCCTGCAGATCAGCGATCAACCGTTCTCCGGCCAGGCGGCTCAGCATCTGTTTTTTATCAATAAACTGCTGTTCTCCGGTGGTGGTATCGACCAGGTAATTATGCTTCATGTTCATTTCGGCAAACTGCATGCCGTGTTTTCCGATATAGACCTCAAGACCGGCACGGCCGTGAACGGTTGCTACAGAATCAATGGCAACGGTGGACAGACCGGTCTGTTTTTTCATGATGGCTTCAAATTCAGCCTTCATTTCCAGAGCCAGCTGCGTATCATTGCAGACAAAGGAAAAATCAATATCCCCGGCAAACGTCATGGCTTTGGGATTCTGATCGGCCCACTTGCCCACATAGGAGAGCATCAGACCAAATCCGTGCCTGGGCAGACGTCCCTGGTCAATAAACCGCCTGATGGTCTCTTTAATGGCTTTTTGCGTCACATCCCTTCTCCAGGTATATAACGCCTCTTCAACCGGTGTGCCGCCCTGATCAAACCCTTTCCCCAGGATGAGATCAGCCAGCCCGGTATTCCCGTCTTTAATGGTTGTCTTTTCAACGGTTTTTTTGATGGCAATCAAATCGTCTTTTGTGGCATTAAGGTCTGCCATCTGCCTGAAAAAATCCTGCGGTTCAAGACGGCCGGTATTGACTTGATAGAGCATCTCGGCCAGGATGATCTGTTTATCCGGCTTTGGGAGGTTCAGCAGGCGGATCAGTCCGGACACGCGTGCATGTCGTTCATTCTGGTCCGCAGCCCAGGCTGCGGTGAGACCATGTGAATTCGCCTGCCCCGGTTGAAAAGACGGAGCCGTTAAAACAGCAGAAATGGTGAAAGCGGTCATCACTAACAAACCAAGCATGAACAGGATGTTTCGAAGGTGTCTCATTGCTCCTCCCTCTGGATTCCCAGGATCTGTTACTTTTTGTTTTTGCTGCGCTTTGGGGCTTTCTTTTCCGGTTTTTCTGACGCGAGCATGTTTTTAACCACTTGGGCAGCCTGATCATAATTTTTTTTATCGCAATAAATATGCAGCAGTTCCCGGTACCTGCTTCTCAAACAAATGGTGTGGTTTTTATCATCATACCGGGCTTTGGCGACATCTTTCCAGGCCACGGACACAGCTTCATTGGATATGCTTAGAATGCCGGCACCGGCACCGGCCGGTTCTCCGAAAAATCCGCCGGCCAGGACAGCCATGCGGGAAAGTGTCCTTGCCTTTGTATCGATGGACTCATACATCACCTGTTTTTCCGACAAGGTGAAACGGGCATGGGACCGGTTGCCCAGCACCAGGAACATGATGGCAAACCCAAGCAGCGCCAGGCCTGCCACGGCCGCGCCGAATATCACGAGCAGCATGGGAACTGCCGATGCTTCTCCAATTGCGATAAACACCGGGATGACAATAACAAGGCTGAGCAGACAGGTTGCGGCCATGGCTTTCAGCCAGGCTCTAACGATATTCGGATTGGTCAGCAGGGGAAATTGTATACGCCAGGAAAGGGGCATAGC
>CAZLNA010000150.1:0-5741 GCA_964560485.1 uncultured Desulfobacula sp.
CCCTTCATTCAAAACGCCGTGACGGGCGATAACGTTTGAGGTATATCCGGACATCAGGATATTGGATTCCCTGACCTGGGCAAGCAGTACATCATATATTTCCTGGTTGGTATTTACGTTCCTTTGAAGGATGGTATAGGTCAGCTCTTTTTCGTTGGTATGCATGGCCTCTTTTTCAAACGCAGCAATCTGGCGGCTCATCTCCTTTTCTTTACTGGCCTGAATATTTCTTTCCCTTTTCAGACTTTTTAACTTTTTCTCCAGTTCGGTTTTCAGCTTCACCCGGGTATCGGTGATCTGGGATTCGATCTGGATCCGTTTGGGGTGTTTGGCTTTATAGACTTTAGACAGGTGACCGTTTTCAATTTCAAGGGTGGTGAGCATGGCATACAGATCCCGGATGATCGGTTCATCCACCATGGATTTAATTTCCATGACATCATTGGTGCTGCCCAGGGCCCGTTTCAGGTCTCTGAGCATGATATCAAGTTCCAGCTTTTTGTTCCTGGCATCCAGATAGTTCTGATTGAATGCCTCAATTTTCTGGTTGATCGTCGTCTGCCGTCCCTCCATGGAAAACACCCGCTGGCTCTGCTTGTAATCGATGAATGCTTTTTCTGACTGTTCCAGCCTTTTTTTAACCTGGAACAGTTCCCCGGTCATCCAGTCCAGTTTTTCTTTAGCGTGCTTGAGCCGGGTGGAGCGATCGAATTCAATATATTTTTGAGCGATGGTATCTGCAATAAACCGGGCTCTTTGGGGGCGGATGTCACATACCCGAATCTCCATAATCCGGGTTTCATCCACGGGTGTGACGGAAATCTGAGCGGTCAGTGCTTCAATCGCCTTGCTCCGGAAAAACGCGTCCCCGGGTTCCCGTGCCGGTTGGGTTTCCCCTCCCAGGCTGAAAAATCCCGCAGCTGCTTTTTTAACCAGCCGGATGCCCCGCTTTGTCCTCACCACCGCTCTGGCCACCGGATGCATGGCATCTGTATACATATTGGACTGAAATGTCTGCTGTTCCAGCTCATTGAGCACCAGTCCCACGACCGGTTTTGAAGTAATCAGTTTAAAATGGGTATTGAAATCCTTTTCTTCGGCATAATAGCTTTCAATGGCAGACGACTGACCGTAAATAGAGGACATATTCCTGTCCAGACCGATCACCAGCTTTGACGTGGCCTGGTAAACCGGTGTCACAGCGCAGTTCATCACCATGACCGTCAATACGGTCATACAGAAAAATAAAACAAGCACCCGCCGGCGGTTCAGGACAACATTTAAATAATCGGACAGATGGATTTCCTGGACTTGATCCGGCGCCGGGCGGGTATGGTGTATCTGATAGTCCATGTTGACGAGGATCAGGTCTCGGGAATATGAATTCGATCACCGGGCCGAATGGATACATCCGCGATCTTCCCGATGGTAATCTGCTTTAAATCGACCCGGATCACTTCCTGCTTTCCATTGATCGTCCGGAAAATCTTGGATTTGGAAAGCACGGCCCATTCGCCGAACCCGCCGGCCAGCAGGCAGGCGGCCAGAGCCGTCATTCCTGGCTGGAAATCATACACCCCTGGGGTTTTCACCTCGCCTTCCACATATATTTTGGAACCGGCCTGATTCAGTTTTTTAGCCGGCGGAACATAAACAATGTCGCCAGGCAGAAGCGATATATTATGGGTCATGTCCCCTTCGGATAACAGTCGGGCCAGATCAATTTTAAGGGTCTCACGGGTCTGGACCGCCGCCTTGATATCTTCCGGAATCCCACTGGAAGAGCGGCCTTCCCGAAGGACATAGGCAATGCTTCCGCTTTCTGCCAGAATCCCGCCGGACCGGGCCAGCAGCTCAAGAAAATTGGTATTGGAAGACATTTCATATTTCCCGGGCATTTTCACCGCACCTGAAATAAAAAACCGCAGGCTGCGGTATTCTTTAACCTGAATATTCACCTGGGGAGAGACAAAATAGTCCTTTTTAAGCGGCGCCTGGACAGCAGCCTCAAGCTGGCTGACTGTCAGCCCTTGCGCCCGGATCGACCCGATAAAGGGGACATTGATAACGCCCTGCTCAGACAGGGTCACTTCAATACTTTCCTGTTCCACCCCGCCGGCATAAATGGAAACCACCAGGATGTCCCTGGGGCCTAAATGATACGAGTCCACCCGGCACCACCCTGTCCCGCCGGCAGCAATGATTAGAATCACGGTCAATAAAAAGAATCGTTTCATCTTGTTATCTCCCTATCCGCCATTGTTATTCCCCAACGGACCCGCCTTTCCAGCAAATCCGATCTTTGGCAGCATCCGCCCGGCAGCATAAAAAATCCCGAAGTCAGGAAAGAACCCTCCTTGATTCGGGAAATCTGACAACTTAGGCCGAGTTTGCGAATCGTATCTGATTTGTATACCCGCGTGGATAATTTCTCCTGGCAAGAATCCAGGATAGGAAAGAAACACAGGAAACAATATCAAAAATAACAGCTCGATGGATTCTACCATGACTACGTTTACCACTCGGTATTTCCTAAGTTGACGTTAGTATTTATTATTTTGTGCTTTCTCTTAATATTCTTTTTAAGTAATTGCAACACCATTTTCCATTTTTTTTCAATTATTTTAGACTATTATGACGATTTCGCTACGATTTTTTTGAATTTCGCCGACGTATTTCCTCTTAGCTCTTCAGCACAAACTATTTAAAATTATTAGATTTTTCAAAATATGGGTTGCGACGAAATTCACCACAATATGTAGTGGTTAAAGTCAAAAGAAACCGTTAAAAATTCAGCCTGTAACAATCCCATTTTATGGAATAATGGGAATTTTTTTCCATTATTTGTCGGAATATTGACAAACTCGCGCGTTTCCCTTTTAATGAATAGATTGTTGCTGCACTAATTTGGGCAGCTTAACTCACAGCTAAGGGGTGTCAGATGGGAGCAAGCCTGAAAGCAAAACTGACTGCAGGCGCATTGGGACTGGTTCTGGTCGTTTGCGCCGCCATAATTTTTGCGGTCTCATTTCTGATCAACCGTCAGAACCTGCAGGCCGTTCAACGGGATTTAAGAAAAGCTGAGAATATCTGTCAAACTGAACTGACTGAACGGCAGAACAATTTGTCCGGAGAAATCAATCGGATGGTCGTTGAAAACAGCCTGGGTGCAACCGTTAAATTCCTGTATGAATTTTCTGACAGCCAGCTCTCCATGACCGAGTCGACCTATCACAAAGCGGCCGGAAGCGTTGCCAGCAAAGCCATGGCCATCGGTTTCAGACACCTTGCCCTGTATGATCTGGACGGCAACCTCCAGGTGTTTGCCGTGAAAGAGACCCCGGAATCTTTCCTGTTCGGATTTTACAAATCCCCCCAGACGCATACCAACCGGATAAAGAAAGGGGAGAGCGTTGACGAATCAGCCTGGCAGGCGTCTGAACAGCCGGACATTGCCAACATTGCTGTCAAACTGGACGGTGAGCTGCCGGCAGAATCCCGGCAGGGATTCATTAAAATTGGTCGTCTTCTCTGCATGGAAGTGCTTATCCCGGTTTTTGGGACCGACTATGACGATAACGGCGACCCCGTATCCATGCAGTTCGGGGTGGTTCACGGTGTCAAAGAAATCGGCAAAGACTTTGTTAACCGGCTTCATCTGCTCACCGGAATGTCCGTTAATGTCTTTGCAGGAAACCAACTCAGCATCGGCCTGCTTGACAGTTTCACCCAGCTGACGCCCGAGATCCTCAACGCACCTGAGTCCGGTGAGGATCTCAAAGATATCCGGTTTGACGACCAGCGATATTTTTTCAGGCTGCTGCCTACAAAGAACCAGTCCAAGATCACTGGAAGCGTGGCCATTTTGCAGTCTGACCGGATCGTTAAAGAAAACACCTTTCAGATGATAAAGATCCTGGTCCTTGTCTGCCTGGCCTGCCTGGTCCTTATTATCCCGTTGGTCATCCTGTTTGCGAAATCCATTGTCCGTCCCATTCTCCACATTGTTGACAAGATGAAAGATATTGCCGAAGGAGACGGCGATCTCAGGGATCGGATCACGGTAACAGCCAAGGACGAAATCGGTCAACTGGCAGATAATTTCAATCAGTTTGTGGAAAAAATCCAAATTATGATCAGCCAGGTCAAAGACAACCTGACCCTGCTCAATGATTCTTCCTCAAGCCTGTCCGAAATCTCATCCAACCTGGCCGCCGGTGCCCTGCAGTCATCAGATAAAGCCAACGGCGTGGCCGCCTCAGGGGAGGAAATGAGCACCAACATGACCGCCATTGCCGCCACCATGGAGCAGGCCGCCGCCAACATTTCCATGGTATCGTCCAATGCCCGTCAGATGTCTGATTCCATCAGCGAAGTTCAGGAAAACACCCAGACCGCCAGCCAGATATCCGAAGAAGCTGTTTCCCAGGCCCGGCAGGCGTCCAGCCAGGTATCGACCCTGGGGCAGGCGGCCTCTGAAATCGAACATGTGGTGGAGACCATCACCGATATATCCGAGCAGGTCAACCTGCTGGCCCTGAATGCAACCATTGAAGCCGCCCGGGCCGGTGAGGCCGGAAAAGGATTTGCCGTGGTTGCCGGCGAAATCAAAGCCCTGGCCAACCAGACGGCCTCTGCCAGTGATGAAATCAAACAGAAAGTCCTGGATATTCAACGTTCCACCGGTGCCACCATTACCCAGATTGAAACCATCACCCGGGTCAACAATGACATCAACGACATCGTTCAGGAAACGTCCCGGAAAATCGGTGAACAATCTGCGGCCACCGGCGAAATCGCGGAGAATGTCTCCCAGGCATCCCAGGGGTTTGCCGAGGTGAATGAAAACGTCTCCCAGAGTTCAACGGTCGCGGCTGAAATTGCCAGAGAAATAACAGACGTCACCCACACGGCCGAAGAAATTTCCAACGCCAGTGCCCGTGTAAAAACGAGGGCCACGGAACTGTCCGGACTGTCCGAGCAGCTCAAACAAATCGTGGACCGGTTTAAAGTATAAAGTATAGCCGCAGCAGGCATAAAAAAAAGAGGGCCGGGATAAATACTCCGCGGCCCTCTTTTCATATCAGCGCTTAAGTCCGTAAAGGAAATATCAGCCCATGAACGGATATCTGAAATCTGTCGGCGGGACAAATGTCTCCTTGACCGTTCTAGGGGACGTCCACCGGATCAGGTTCAGATAGCTGCCGGCTTTGTCGTTGGTGCCGCTTTTCCGGCCGCCGCCGAAAGGCTGCTGGCCGACAACGGCCCCGGTGGGCTTATCATTGATGTAAAAATTTCCAGCCGTATGGCTCAGCCGTTCCGTCATCTGGTTAACCGCCTCCCGGTCTGTGGCAAAAATCGCACCGGTCAATGCGTAATCACTGGTGCTGTCCAGAATATCCAGGGTCTGATCAATCTGGTCGTCCTCATAAACAAATACCGTGAGGACCGGTCCGAAAATCTCTTCTTCCATGGACTCATAGTGCGGGTCTTTGGCCTGGATGACGGTCGGCTCCACAAAATATCCCTTTGACTTGTCCCGCTTTCCGCCGATGATGACCTCAGCCTGGTCCGCGCTTTCGGCCCGACTGATGTATCCGTCAATGGTATCAAAAGAATTTTCATCAATTACGGCATTAACAAAATGGGTAAAGTCGGTCACACTGCCCGTGGTGATGGCGGATATATCCGCTGCCATTTTTTCCTTGAATCCGCGCCACATTGACCGGGGAACATACAGT
>CAZLNA010000151.1:0-5715 GCA_964560485.1 uncultured Desulfobacula sp.
ACCCGGAGAACCTCAACCGACTATTATCATCTGTGGCAGACGGCAGCCTCACTGTTGAAAACGCCAGAGAGCAGCTCAAACACCTGGCATTTGAAAACATCGATTATGCCCATATTGATCACCACCGCTCATTGCGGAAAGGATTTCCAGAAGTCATTTTCGGCCAGGGCAAAACACCGGAGCAGATCATCGGTATCATGAAACACATGGTTGTACATGAAACCATCATCCTGGTGACCCGGGTGGAAAAAGAAAAAGCAGACGCGGTCCTGGCCGCCTTGCCAGAGGCTGAATATTTTGAAGCGGCCCGGATGATCCGGCTTCAGACCAAACCGCCTGAAATCACGGGTTTTGGTAAAATCCTGGTCATTTCTGCCGGCACATCAGATATCCCGGTGGCCAGGGAAGCCTTTCTCACAGCCCAGGCCATGGGCAATAACGTGGAAACGGTTTTTGACGTGGGTGTGGCCGGCATCCACAGGCTCCTGGCCCATCATGACACATTGTCAAAAGCCTCAGTTCTGATTGTGGTGGCCGGGATGGAAGGAGCGCTCCCCAGCGTTGTGGCCGGGATGGTCAGTGCACCTGTGATCGCGGTTCCCACCAGCATCGGTTACGGAGCCAGTTTCAAGGGGATGACCGCACTGCTGGGCATGCTTAATTCCTGCAGTTCAAATGTGGCTGTGGTCAATATTGACAATGGTTTCGGGGCCGGGTTCATGGCGTCGTCCATCAACCATATCCATGCCCGATAACCAGACCGTCAGCCAGAGACCTTATCCACAAACCGGTTTAATTCTTTTTCAACCTTTTCAAACAGCGGTTTAAACAGGGATGTATCTTCTTGCCTGGCTGCATTTTCCAGTTCAAAAGAGACATTGCGCAGCCGCTCTGCATTCACATTGGCTGCAGTCCCTTTCAGGGCATGGGCCTTTACCCTCATCTCTTCCATATCTGAATCCTGAACTGCTCTGGAGAGCGCTGTCATCAACTCCGGCGCTTCTGAAAGAAAAGAGTCAATCACCATGGCCATGAGTTCTTCATCTCCGCCAAACCGGTCAGACAAGGTCTGCCGGTCAAAGGCGGGCAGTGGGGCTGCGTGTTCAATGCTTTCTGCCGCGCCTGCCTCACCAGCGGTCTCGATTTCAGGCACAATGGTGTCCAGAAAATCTTCAATAGACTGATCTTCAGAGGGTTTAGAAGGCTCCGGACTGCTGGTTCCGCCTTCCTTGACCGGATCTGTCAGGTTTGAACGGATCTTTTCCGACAGGATATCCGGTTCCACCGGTTTGGCGATAAAATCATCCATGCCGGCGTCAAAACATTTGCGCCGGTCTTTTTCAAATGCATTTCCGGTCATGGCCACGATAGGAACAGGCTGGCTGCTGTTTTCCTGCTCATGTTCACGTATGGTCCGGGTGGCTTCATAGCCGTCCATCACCGGCATCTGGCAGTCCATGAGAATCAGGTCAAAGTTTTCGCGGGTATGCATCTCAAACGCCTCTTGACCGTTTCTGGCCTGGGCGGTCTGGTATCCCATTTTTTCTATCAGGGCCTTGGCCATGAGCAGATTGGTTTCCATGTCTTCAACAATCAGTATCCGGCGCAGGTGTTTTTTCTTTTCCAGGATACTGTACCGGGTAATAATGGGCAGCGGATCACTGCCGGTAAACACCGGCCTTGACAATACTGCCTGAATGGTTTCCGCCAGCAGCGAACGCTCCACAGGTTTGCTTAAAAAGGCTGAAAATCCGAGTTCCTCAAACCGCCTGGCATCTCCTTTCTTGCCCACCGAGGTCAGCAGCATGTAGCGCGTTTTTTGATTCAGCCCGTCTTCAGCCATTTTCCGGCTCAGATTTTCACATACGATATCGTACTCTTTGGCTTCCATGATAACCAGGTCAAAGGCGTTTTTTTCGTCTTTTGCCCACCTGAGCATTTCAATGGCCTCGGTTTCATCAAACGCCTGTTCATAGTCGATGTTGAGCAGGCCGAGATTTTTTTCAAAGCTCCGGCCAAGAGTTGCCCCGTCACTGATCACCATGACTCTGACTTTTTCAATGTCCACTTTGGAGTGATCCTGCCTGAGCTCTTCTTCGGTCTGTTTGTCCAGGGTCAGGGTGAACCAGAAGGTCGATCCCACCATCTCGATACTTTCCGCCCCGATCCGGCCGTTCATTTTTTCAACCAGAAGTTTTGAGATGGTCAGCCCCAGGCCGGTGCCCCCGTATTGCTTGGTAATGGACAGGTCTGCCTGGGTAAAGGATTCAAACAATTGATCAATCTGATCGGTTTTGATGCCGATACCGGTGTCTTCCACACTGATCTTAATGGTGGCGGATGCCTTGGTTTCTGATTCGAGTGTAATGAAAAGCGTGATCTCACCTGTCTCGGTAAACTTGACCGCATTACCCGTCAGGTTGAGAATCACCTGGCGGATCCGCGCGATATCACCTTTGAGCTTGCAGGGTACGATGGAGTCAATGCTGTGGCTGAATGTGATCCCTTTCTGCCTGGCCTGCAGCGCTGGCAGGGATACAATGTCCTTAATGGCCAGCTCAAGGTCAAACCCCCGGATATCGAGTTCGAGTTTTCCAGCCTCGATCTTGGACAGATCAAGGATATCATTGACAATGGAAAGCAGTGCGCGGGCACTGGAGTATACAATGTCTGCATAATTTCGCTGCTCTTCGTCGAGATCTGAGTCTAAAAGCACATGCATCATGCCGATAATGCCGTTCATGGGATTCCGGATTTCATGGCTCATGTTGGCCAGAAAAGCGTCTTTGGCACTGATCAGCGCCCGGGTATCCTCTTTCACATCAAGAACCTGCTGTCTGGAAAGCATCAGTTGGTGTTCGACTTTCCGGCTCTGGTGGAAATGATAGAACATGGCTGCGGAAAAGCACCCGAACAGGGTGATCAGGTGATAAAACCGGAAAATACTGATATTGACCAGTGTCTGGGACATCATTGAGCCCTTGAGGTGACCGAGATAGTTAATGAGAATCAATGCACAGGCACCACCAAGATAAATCAGCTTGTCCCTGCTTTCATCAAAAACACTGACCAGTAGCGGGATGAAAAAAAGCATGAATATTCCCACGCTGTAAAGGCCGCCCGTATTGTAACAGAGCACGGCCACATAGAGGATGAAAATGATGTTAAGGATATGGCCGGACCAGACCCCCGCCCTCTGTCTGTACCAGATCAGGTTTGCGCCAAACCCTGTCAGCGCTGTCAGGCAGACCGCCAGGAGCATGAGGCTGTGAAGCTTTATGAAAAGAAGAGACTGGAACAGGAGCAGGCCGGATAAGATAATCGTAAACGCTTGCCAGTGTTTGAGTTGATTCATGGATCAATGCTTTATCTTGTCAGATTTAAATTAAAGGCAACGACACAGGCTGCCGCCCCCCTGAATGAAACGATATCACCATCGTCTGCGGCCTGAAAATTATAGCCAACCCTGCCTTGAAATGTCAAATTTAATTTGCCGGATCACCCGGTTTTACGATGTATTCGGGCTGCGACCCTGATGCCCGGGTGACGCTGACGGTTCCTGCGGCCCATCTTTTTTCGATCACAGGCCATGAAAATGTACCGGATATCTACTGAAACAGTCGGATTAAACTATTTTTATTGAAACTTTATTTTCTACTTGACTTTACTTTTGTTATATATCATAACGCTCTCAAGACGAAGTGAAATTATGAATATCAATATTATTTGCATACTACTAGTCCTTATTAACGTGGAGGTCGTGATTAGCACCTCCGGACGCAAGGGCTCTTAGTGGCATAACCGTTAAATAAACTGTAAAAGCCGTTATCAGCCCAGACCGGGCAGATAACGGCTTTTCTGGTTTGGAGGAAACACAAATGAGAAGCCATATCGCAACAAAAGGGATTGCACGGGCCCCTCACCGGAGTCTTTTCAAAGCCATGGGGTTCACGGACAGGGAAATCCGTCAGCCCCTTATCGGTATTGCCAACTCAGCCAATGAACTGATCCCCGGCCACATGCACCTGGACAATATTGTCAAGGCGGTCAAGGCTGGTATCAGCATGGCCGGCGGAACACCACTTGAATTTTCCACCATCGGCGTATGTGACGGCATTGCCATGAACCATAAAGGTATGCATTATTCCCTGGCGTCCCGGGAGCTCATTGCAGATTCCATTGAGGTGACCGCCACGGCCCACCCTTTTGATGCCATTGTCATGGTCCCGAACTGTGATAAAATCATCCCCGGCATGCTCATGGCTGCGGCCCGGATAAATATTCCGGCCATTTTCATTTCCGGCGGCCCCATGCTCGCCGGGATACATCCGGAAAAAAGAGACCAGAAAATAGATCTTGTGAGTGTGTTTGAAGCTGTTGGTGCGGTGAAAACCGGAAAAATGACCGAAGCCCAGCTCATGGACATTGAAAATGCCGCCTGCCCGACCTGCGGATCCTGCGCCGGCATGTTCACTGCCAACTCCATGAACTGCCTCACAGAGGCCATCGGTCTGGCCCTGCCAGGAAACGGCACAATTCCGGAACCGATGTCAGAAAGAATCCGGTTAGCCAAAGAGACCGGCATCCAGATCATGAACTTGTTGGAAAATGAGATTACACCGGATAAGATTTTAACCAGAGAGGCTTTTTTAAATTCCCTGGCAGTGGATATGGCGCTGGGCTGCTCCACAAACACGGTGCTTCACCTCAAAGCCTTTGCCCATGAGGCCGGTCAGCAGATTCCGCTGGAACTGATCAATGAAGTGAGCAAAAAAACCCCCCATCTGTGTGCGCTGAGCCCGGCTGGAAAAGATCATATCCAGGATCTCAACTTTGCCGGCGGCATCCAGGCCGTGCTCAAGGAACTGGCAGACCACGACATGATTCATACCGACTGCATCACGGTCACCGGCAAAACTGTGGGCCAGAACCTTGAGTCTGTCATTCCCAGAAAACAGGCGGTTATCCGGCCCATCAGTGATCCGTATCATAAGGAAGGGGGCCTTGCCGTGCTTTTCGGCAATCTTGCCGAAGAGGGATGTGTGGTCAAGCAGTCTGCAGTACTGGATGAAATGCTTCAGCACCAGGGCCCTGCCAGAATATTCAATTCAGAAGAAGACGCCACGGATGCCATCATGGCCAACCAGATCGAAAAAGGCGACGTCGTCGTCATCCGGTACGAAGGCCCGGCCGGCGGGCCGGGTATGCGCGAAATGCTGACCCCGACATCTGCCATTGCCGGTATGGGCATGGATAAATATTGTGCCCTGATTACAGACGGCCGGTTTTCCGGGGCAACCAAAGGGGCCTCCATCGGACATGTTTCTCCTGAAGCAGCCCAGGGCGGCCTGATTGCTGTTGTTGAAGAAGGCGATCTGATAAAAATTGATATTCCGGCAAAATCCATAGAACTGCTGGTACCGGAAGAAGAGATTAAAAAGCGATTTGAAAACTGGCAAAAACCGGAACCCAAAATCAAAACCGGATACATGGCCCGGTATGCCGCCCTGGTCAGCTCGGCAGGCAACGGGGCCATCTTTAAGGATATCGAATAGGAGACAATGATGAAACTGACAGGTTCTGAAATTCTGATAAAGATGATTAAAGCTGAAGGGGTGGACACCATTTTCGGTTATCCCGGCGGCGCAGTAATTGATATCTATGACACCCTTGCCAAGCAGAGCGGGCTGAACCATATCCTGGTCCGCCACGAAC
>CAZLNA010000152.1:0-5705 GCA_964560485.1 uncultured Desulfobacula sp.
CTTCTACAGTAATGGCAGTCTCCCCTGGTGTGGAAGGGATAATATTTCCGAAACCCTTGGAGTGTTTTAGTATGCCGTCTCTGACATCCCGGGTGAGGTTCAGGCCGTTTCCGCTGTTTTCTAAAGAATCCACCACTCGAAGGCTCTGGTTGGAATGGGAAAAGTGGGGGGAATGAACTTCAATCAGTGCGGTTTCACCCCCATGACCGAACGGGGTGTGTCCCAGGTCATGGCCGAGCGCAATGGCTTCGGCCAGGTCTTCATTTAACCGCATGGTCCGTGCAATATTTCTTGAGATCTGGGCCACTTCAAGGGTGTGGGTGAGCCTTGTGCGGTAATGATCTCCCAGAGGGGATAAAAAGACCTGGGTTTTATGTTTGAGCCTGCGGAATGCGTTTGAGTAAACGATCCTGTCGCGGTCGAGCTGGTAGGCTGTCCGGATGTTGCAGGCATGCTCACTGTCTTTTCTGCGCCCGGCAGTGCTGCTTTTTTTGCCGTAAGGCGAGAGGAACTGGTGTTCCCTGATTTCAAAACGCTCCCGTATGCAAAGGTCTTTGTCCAGGGGTGCGTCTTTTGAGTATGTATTCTGTTTGGCTACCATAATTCATATTGAATGTTGGGCAAATATTGAATATTGTATAACCTTTAAAAATACAGGATTTCAATCAAAATGCAAGTATCGGAGTAATATGGAGCAGGTGCCGGGATATCCCGGCACCTGCAAGATATCACCGAATGCCCCGGTATCCAGTCATCAGGTGACCCATGGACGATGAAAAATATATGGCACTGGCGATTCTCGAGGCCAGGAAAGCGTTTGATAAGGGACAGTTTCCAGTGGGCTGTGTGATTGTTGAAGGCAATCAGGTCATTGCTGCCGGATCCAGGGCCGGCACGGCGGGTGACCAGCCTTTTTTCAGTGAAATCAGTCACGCTGAAATTCTTGCACTCAGATCCCTTGAAACACTTGAAGCCGGTTATGATCAGAAAAAAACAACACTCTATTGCACCATGGAGCCCTGCCTGATGTGTTACGGTGCAATTATCCTGGCGGGTATTAAAAGAATTGTTTATGCATATGAAGATGCCATGGGCGGAGGCACGGCCTGTGACTTTTCCCGGATGCCGCCATTGTACAAAAACTGTGAAATCGAAGTTGTACCAGGGGTTTTGCGTCAGAAAAGTCTTGATCTTTTTTATAAATTTTTTAATAAAGAAGCTAATTTGTACTGGAAAGACAGCTATCTTGAAACATATACGCGTCAACAGCATGAATTGGCAGG
This sequence comes from uncultured Desulfobacula sp., assembly GCA_964560485.1. GTDB lineage: Bacteria > Desulfobacterota > Desulfobacteria > Desulfobacterales > Desulfobacteraceae > Desulfobacula. Next base: position 1,284 of record CAZLNA010000152.1, read on the forward strand.
CCAGGAGAAATAGCGCTTGCATTTTTTGCTTTTTGACAGTATAATTCCAAGGTTATGCTTGTTCTGTGTGATACAATGAGAACCGGACTATTGCAGGAGGTGTAGGATATCTAAGCGAGGAAGAAGCGAGCAGACAAATGTCAACAAGGGGATCAGGGCCAGCCAGGTCCGGGTGATCGGGTCTGACGGCGGCCAGGTCGGTATATTGCCGATTCAAGAGGCCCTGAGGATTGCCGGTGACGAAGATTTAGACTTGGTCGAGGTGTCGCCGGATGCCAATCCGCCGGTCTGCAAGATCATGGATTATGGAAAATTCAAGTATGAGCAGACCAAAAAAAAGCAGGAGGCGAAGCGCAAGCAGAAAACAACCCAGATCAAGGAAATAAAAGTCCGGCCGAAAACCAATGACCATGACCTTGCGACCAAGGTCCGGCATATTGAAAAATTTATCAGCAAGAATGATAAGGTAAAGGTAACACTGGTCTTCAGGGGACGAGAATTTATGCTCAAGGAACAGGCCAATATGATTCTGGAGAAAATGATTGCCATGACCGGAGATTTTGCACAGGTCGAGCAGTTTCCAAAATTTGAAGGCCGTGTGATTACAATGCTTCTGGGTCCTAAATAACCCGGTTCATTCAGCCAGAACAGTAAAGAAAGCGTTAAAATTGTGGTGGCGTATTGTGTGTAAAGCCAAACGCCACCATCTCTGTTTATAGAAAATGCAAGACCAAGGGAGGCACAGATGCCAAAAATTAAAACATGCAGGGCTGCGGCAAAGCGGTTCAAAAAAACAGGATCCGGAAAATACAAATTCCGTAAATCCCATGCCAGCCACATTCTGACAAAAAAGACCACCAAACGGAAACGGTCTTTCAGAAAAGACCAGATGATCGATGGAAGTGACATGAAAGAAGTCAGACGGTTACTGCCTAACGGCTAAGCTGGACAGGGACGCAACTAAGACCCCCACACTTGAATCATTCCCGGTCACGGGCCGAGGCCTCGGAAGCCGGAAGTAAAAAAGGATGACGTAAAATGAGAGTTAAAAGAGGATTTAAAGCAAGACGACGCAGAAATAAAGTACTGAAACTGGCCAAAGGCTTCAGAGGCGGCCGAAGTAAACTTTACCGTACAGCCGCAGATGCTGTGGATAAGGCATTGATGTATGCCTACAGAGACCGGCGGGCTAAAAAACGTGATTTCAGAAAATTGTGGATTGCCCGAATCAATGCCGGTGCAAGAATGAATCAGCTTTCCTATAGTAAATTTATTCATGGCCTGAACCTGTCCGGCAGCGAACTTGACAGAAAAGTACTGGCAGATCTGGCGATTTCCGATCCCAGTGGTTTCTCCCAACTGGCAGCCATGGCCAGTGCAAAACTCAACTGATCCTGTTTTTAAAAAATGACAATGTGAGGATGTTTTGCAAAACAATCTTGCCGAAATCGAACACGAGGCACTGGAGGGGATAGCACAAGCCAGTGATGCACAGGCATTAGAAGATCTTTCGATTAAATACCTGGGCCGGAAAGGGGCACTCACCGGCTTCCTGCGCAATATTTCATCACTTCCGGAAAATGAACGGCCCAGTGCCGGGAAAAATGCCAATATCCTTAAAGGAAAACTTGAAAAGGCATTTAAATCGGCTCTCGACCAGCTCGAGGCTGCGGATGAGGCCGATTATTCAGGTATTGACGTCACTCTTCCAGGCCGGCCGTTCAACCAGGGGGCGCTTCACCCCATTACCCAGGTGGCAGATGAAATCTGTGATATTTTCCTGCGGTTAGGGTTCGACATTGCCGAAAGTCCTGAGGTTGAAACCGACTATTATAATTTTGAAGCCCTGAATATTCCCAAATACCACCCGGCGCGTGACATGCAGGACACATTTTATGTGTCTGAAAACATCGTTTTAAGAACCCATACATCACCGTCTCAGCCAAGAGTGATGGAAAAAAAACAGCCGCCGGTCAGAATCATTTCACCTGGTAAAGTGTTCCGGTGTGATTCTGATGTTACCCACACGCCCATGTTTCACCAGGTGGAAGGACTGATGGTGGATGAAAAGATTTCTTTTGGTGATTTGAAAGGGATTCTCACCACATTTGTCCACCAGTTTTTTGACAAAGAGACTTCTTTGCGGTTCCGGCCAAGCTTTTTCCCGTTTACCGAACCGAGTGCAGAAGTGGACATCCAATGCGTCATGTGCCGCGGTGAAGGCTGCCGGATCTGTTCGAAAACAGGCTGGCTAGAGGTGCTGGGTTCGGGCATGGTTCATCCGGCCGTGTTTGAAAATGTTAACTATGACACCGGTAAATATACCGGGTTTGCTTTTGGCATGGGGATTGAGCGCCTGGCAATGCTCAAGTACGGCATTGATGATTTAAGAAAATTCTTTGAAAACGACATCCGCTTTTTAGGACAATTTTGATATGAAAGTCAGTTTGAGCTGGTTAAAAGAGTACGTCGGCGTAGACATGGCCCCATCCGTTATTGCGGATGAGCTTACCATGGCAGGCCTTGAGGTGGATTCTGTCGAAGAGCGGTTCAATTACCTGGATCATATTGTTGTTGCCAAAGTTCAGCAAGTCGAGCAGCATCCGAATGCGGATAAACTCTCTGTCTGTCAGGTGGACGCAGGCCAGGAAGATCTTCTGCAGATTGTCTGCGGCGCACCAAATGTAAGAGAGGGAATGTCTGTTCCCTGTGCGCTTCCCGGAGCTGTCCTGCCCGGAGACCTTAAGATTAAAAAAGGCAAACTGCGCGGGGAGATTTCCCAGGGAATGCTCTGCTCAGCTGCAGAACTCAGGCTGGCGTCTGATGCCGCCGGTATCATGGATCTGGATACTGACGCACTTGCCGGGACCCCGGTTAAAGAGGCTCTGGCATGCTCGGACACGGTGTTTGAAATTGATTTAACCCCGAACCGGCCGGACTGCCTCAGCTACATTGGCGTGGCCCGGGAAGTGGGTGCCTTTGTTTCACCAAGACAAAAAGTGGTCCTGCCGGATTATTCTCTGCCTCAGGATAGAATGACGGATGCGTCCATCCATGATCATGCCAGTGTGAACATACTTGATCCGGATCTGTGCCCCCGGTATACAGCCGGACTCTTGTTTGATGTTACAGTGGGTCCCAGTCCGTTCTGGCTGCAGGAGCGCCTTGAAGCCATTGGTCTGACACCTATTAATAATGTGGTGGATATCACCAATTATGTGATGATGGAAACAGGTCAGCCGCTCCATGCGTTTGATTTTGATGAGCTGGCAAAAGGGGAGATTGTTGTCCGCAGGGCAGGGAACGACAAGACGTTTACGACCCTTGACAGTAAGAGCCATTCGCTGGAACCGGATATGCTTATGATCTGTGATGGTGAACGGCCTGTGGGCCTGGCCGGTGTCATGGGCGGAGAAAATTCTGAAATTTCGGATAAAACCAGGCGGGTACTGGTGGAAAGTGCATATTTTAATCCTGTTTCGGTCCGCAAAACAGCAAAGCGGACCGGGATTGCCACAGATGCCTCCCACCGGTTTGAGCGGGGCGTGGATCCTCTGGGAACCGTCAATGCACTGAACCGTGCAGTGGCATTGATTGCCGAGCTTGGAAAAGCATCCATTGCCAGGGATATCATTGATGAACATCCCCTTAAACCGGAACCCCTTGTTATTAAAGGGGATGCAAAGGCCTTGAATACCCGGCTCGGCACCCGGCTGACTGCTCAGGAAATCAAGGAAATACTCGAATCAGTGGAATTTGAAGTCAGGTCGCTCAAATCAGATCTTTTTGAGGTGGTCGTTCCCTCGTTCCGAGTTGATGTGACCCGTCCCGAAGATCTGTCCGAGGAAGTGGCAAGACTCTGGGGATACAACAATATCCAGACCAGCTATCCGCTGGTGCCGGCAAAAGGAAAGGCCTTGTCCGCCAATATCGCTCTCAGGGCCGGGATCCGTAGAATTCTGACCGGATTTTCCTTTTATGAAGCCATTAACTATAATTTTGTCAACGCGCTTTCCTGTGACCGGCTCAACCTTTCAGAAGAAGATCAAAGAAGGCAGGTGGAAACCATCTTGAACCCGATTTCCGAGCAGATGTCTGTCTTGAGGAGTTCCCTGCTGCCCGGTCTTCTGGAAACCATGAAAAAAAACATAGCCCAGCAGGCAGCCAGTCTGAATCTGTTTGAAATCGGCAAAATTTTTTATGCCACCCAGAAAGGGGCACTCCCTGAAGAGCATGAAATTGTGGCTGGGCTCATGACAGGCAACCGGCAGGATCAGGCCTGGTATGCGAAAAAAGCCCAGGTTGATTTCTTTGATATCAAGGGAGACCTGGAAGCGGTGTTGGCCTTAACCGCCGATTCAGCCAGTTTTGCATTTGATAAAGCAGAAAACCCTGTTTTGCACCCGGGGCAAACAGCCAGGG
>CAZLNA010000153.1:0-5684 GCA_964560485.1 uncultured Desulfobacula sp.
CACGGGGATCATTCCATTGTGGCGCTCACCGCTTCAAACCATCAGGATGTGTTCAAGATCACTGTGGAAGCCTTTAATATCGCAGAAACCTACCGGACACCGGTCATCATCCTGCTTGATGAAGTCATCGGCCACATGCGTGAAAAACTTGTTATCCCGGCGCCAGGGGAAATCCCGGTGGTTGAACGGCTCAGGACCTCTGTCCGCAAAGGGATTGACTACCACCCCTACCTTCCCAGGGAAGACGGCCGGCTGCCCATGTCGGATTTCGGCGGGGAGCACCGCTACAATGTCACCGGTCTTTTCCACGACATGTGGGGATTTCCGTCGAACAATCCCAAGGTGGTCAGCGGCCTTTTGCGCCACCTGATCAACAAGATTGAAAACAATGTCAATGAAATCAATATGTACAAGGAATACTGGCTCGATGATGCAGACTATGTCATCGTCTCGTACGGTTCATCTGCCCGGTCCGCCATCCACATGGCCAGAAACAGACGGGCCAGGGGAGTGAAGATCGGGGTCCTGGAGCTGCAGACGCTCTGGCCCTTTCCCTCGGAAATGGTCCGTGACAAGTGCGCCGGCACCCGGGCGGTAATGGTCGTTGAAATGAACATGGGCCAGATTCTTACCCAGGTGAAAAACGCAGTGGAGGATCCCATGAACGTCTTCCTGGCCAACCGCACAGACGGCGAACTCATATCACCATCCAATATCAAAACCCTTTTTCGGGTGATTCAGGGAAAGGGGGTTTAACATGAAACCATTTGATTTTAAAGATTACATCCGGGCGCGTTTTTTTCCCCACCTCTGGTGCGCAGGCTGCGGCCACGGCATCGTCCTTGGTTCAATGCTCAGGGCGGTTCATGAACTGGGACTGGAAAAAAACGAAATCGTCATCACTTCCGGCATCGGCTGTTCATCCAGGATTTCAGGGTATGTGGATTTTCACTCCCTGCACACCATCCACGGACGGGCACTGACCTTTGCCACAGGGGTCAAGCTCTCCCGTCCGGAGCTTAAAGCCATTGTCCCCATGGGAGACGGTGATGCCCTGGCCATTGGCGGGAACCATTTCATCCATGCGGCCAGAAGAAATATCGACATCACTGCCATTGTGATGAACAACCGGATCTACGGCATGACCGGCGGCCAGTTTTCTCCGCTTTCAGGGTGCGACAAAAAGGCAACCACAGCACCGTTCATGACCATTGACCGGGAGTTTGACGTGGTGGATCTGGCCGTGAGCGCCGGTGCCACATTTGTTGCCCGGTCCACCGTCTACCACGCCATGGAATGCAAGGAGCTGATCAAAAAAGCCATTACCCACAAAGGCTTTTCAGTGGTTGAAATTCTAACCCAGTGCCCCACCTACTACGGCCGGAAAAACAAGGAAGGCGATGCAGTCCAGATGATGGAAGCCTACAAGACCAATACCGTTAAAATCGGCTCCAAAAAACTGGAAAAAGAGCCTTCCCTGATCCAGCGGGGCGTTTTTGTGGACAAATCAGATGTGCCGGAATATTGCGAAGCCTATGACCGGATCATTGAAAGAGCACAGAAAGGAAAAAAATAATGTCCCGTTCACGATTGGTGTTCTCAGGTTCAGGCGGCCAGGGCGTGATCACGGCTGCCATCATCCTTGCCAAGGCGGCAGCGATCTATGAAGGCCGGCAGGCGATCCAGTCCCAGAGTTACGGGGCTGCAGCCAGGGGCGGCGCCACCCGGAGCGATGTCATCATTGATGATGACCAGATCCACTTTCCAAAGGTCATCCAGCCCAATATCCTGGTCAGCCTGACCCAGGAAAGCTATCGCAAATTTTCCCCTATTATCCGGCCCGGCGGCCTGCTGCTGGTGGATTCAAAATATGTCACCATTGAAAAGAAGGTGGATGCCAAACACATTGCCCTGCCCATGTATGACACGGTGATCAAGGAAATCGGCAAACCCATTGTTTTCAATATTTTCATGCTCGGCACCCTGATCGGCATCACTGAGCTGATCCGGCCGGCGTCCATCATGGAGGTGCTGAAAACCACTATCCCGAAAGATTTTATTGAGATGAACCAGAATGCCCTGGACCTGGGGCTGACCATGGGGGCAGACAACCAGTATTAGACTCTTTTTCGGGGGCTAATTTTTAACCGGCATTTTGCAGCCGTTACTTCGGAGCGGATGCCTGCGGGTGGGGAACAGCTTCCGGGAACAGATCCTCCAGGTTCAATCCCTTTATCTTTACCAGACAATCTTCCAGGGCGGCCTGCTCGGTTTTGCCGGCGCCCTGGTGTTCTGACCGGGCCACAATATTGACCAGGTTGGGCACGGCAATAAAGGCATCTGCCAGGTGCCCCTGGATTTTCTGGTGCACATCAATATAGATCATCCGCCCGTTCCGGATGAGATTAAAGCGTGAAACCTTGGTGAGGATATCATTTTTTTGCAGTTCCATGAGTGTCAGGTGCCTCCTTTAATGCGTCTGACTATGAGTTGCCATACTTGAGGTCGAATGGCAAGTTCTTTATCCCCCTGGTCGTTATCAATATGCCGCCTGCCACAGAAAAACAGATCCTGCCGATAGATTCTGACATTTGCGGGAAACACGGATGGAATTGGGCCTGTCACAGTCCAATCCACGATAATTATTGACTAATCTGTTTTGAGTCTTCATTATAGGTGAGCAAAAAATGAAAGGCAGTGACAGATGACACCAGAGCAGAACGGCCAGGGCCCCCTTGTTGCAGACTGGCAGACCCTTCACAGGGTCTTTATCCGGCCCGAGGATGAAACCAGTCGGAAAACACTGGTTAAATACATGGAGCAGATCCTTTTCGGCCTCCACGATTTTTTAAACAAACATGTGGGCGTGACTGAAAAAATCAGCCTCTATGAGCTGGCCCGAGAATACACTGACACCCGGATCAACAAGGAACCTGAAAAAAAACTGGCCGAGGTGATCAAGGATATCATCTGCGAAACCGCGCCCAAAGCGGTAAACGTTGCCTCCCCCTATTTCATCGGCCACATGGCATCTGCCATCCCCTTTTTCATGGTGCACCTGAAAACCATCAGCGCCGCGCTCAACCAGAACCTGAACAAGATGGAAACCTCAAAGGTGCTGTCCATCCTCGAAAAACAGGTGCTGGCCAAAATCCACCGCCTGGTCTACAAATTTGACGAAGACTTTTATCTTGAACATGTTCAGAATACCCGGACCGCTTTAGGGGTCTTTACCACCGGCGGCACTTCTGCCAATCTCACTGCCCTGTGGGTGGCCCGCAACCGGTCTTTTCCAGCCAGGGCAGACTTTACCAGCATTGAATCTGACGGGTTCTTTCAGGCCATGACAGCCCATAAAACAAAACGGTCGGTCATACTGGTCTCAAAGCGGGGGCATTTTTCACTGAAAAAAGCCGGCGGCCTTCTCGGGATTGGCAATAAAAATGTGATCCCCATTGATGTGGACAGCCACCGGACCGTTGATCTGACAAAACTGGAAGAGACAATCAAATCGCTCTCTACTGACGGAAAAACAAAAATTATCGCTGTGGTCGGGGTTGCCGGCGCCACTGAAACCGGCGTGATTGATCCGCTTGATGATCTGGCAGATCTCTGCCAGGCCCATGGGCTTCATTTTCATGTGGACGCGGCCTGGGGCGGGCCTGTTCTCATGTCGGAAACCTACGGACACCTTTTAAAGGGAATTGAACGGGCAGATTCGGTTGCCATTGACTGCCACAAGCAGTTTTATATGCCCATGACCTCGGGAATGGTCTATTTCAAGGATCCTGAGGCATTGGAACAGATCGTCTATCATGCCAGGTATGTCAACCGCCCCGGCAGTGTCGATCTGGGGATCAAATCCCTTGAAGGATCACGGGGCTCCAATTCCCTGGTCCTCGACTCTGCCCTTAAAATCATGGGATCAAGGGGATATGCCCTGCTCATAGATCATGGAATCGACACGGCCCGCAGGTTTGCCCAGATGATTGAAGAACGCCCGCTCTTTGAACTGGTCACCCGGCCGGTGCTCAACATTCTGACCTACCGGGTCATGCCGCCGGATATCCGCAAAGCATTCAAAACCGCAGGCCCGGCAAAAAGAAAAGCACTCGACAGCCGGCTCGATGAGATCAACCGCAGAGTCCAGCGGATCCAGAGGGAAGCCGGCAAAAGCTTTGTTTCCAGGACGCGGCTTAAAGCCTGCCCGGATGATGAGCACAACACCATTGTCCTCCGGGTCGTGATCATGAACCCCATGACCGACGAATCCATCCTGGCTGAAATCCTGGATGAGCAGGAAGCGATTTTTAAAACCCTGCCGGCCTGAAATCTGATAGCTGCCAGGCAAAGGGCCGGCGATAAAGACTCAAAGCGCTGTTTTCAGACAATCTTTCCGCCCGCGGAATTCCATCACCCTTTGAATTAATCTGACACTTACTGTCTGGAAGCTTTGAATAAAGTCAAATATGTATTGTCATAGCGGCTTTAAGAAAAAATCTGCCGCAATATCTGGTGTTCCGCTCTGAATGAAAATCCTGAGCATTCATACTATAAGTGCTCTTGTTTGGATTACTGCATAAATTTGAAATAAAATTTAAGGTCAAATGTAATTCATCTTTTTAAATCTTAATAAAAAAATGTTTGTAATAATTTGAGATTATAATTATGGTTGATGGTATAAATCTTTAATTTCAGTAAAAAAATTTTACCAAGGTTGTTATGGATTGGCTGTTTCCATCAGTTATCGCGACAATGATCGGGACGATTCTTTTATCGCTCACCTATTTTTATCTGTATCTCACTGATCATAAAAAATATCTCGGAATTTGGACAATAAGCTGGGCGATCTATACCACTCGATTCATCTTTATGCTGTTTTTAATTCAAGGGTATAAAAGTCCAATTTTTTTAATCGGAAATCAGATCACCACACTCATAAGCGGAATAATACTTTTATGGGGAACGTATTGTTATATTGATAAAAAATTCCCAAAGGTCTGGGTTTATCTGACGATTGCCAATATTGGGTGGATTATTGCAAGTATTATAAAGAACTTTTCATTTCTTTTTATCACGCTGCCTACGTTTTCATTTTTAGCCATTATATACATTACGACCGGTATATTGTTTTTGAAAACAGGTAAGCATGAAAAAAAAGAGAGCGCTATTGTTGGTGGCGCTTTTATTTTATGGGGTATTCATAAGGCAGACTATCCATTTCTTCGACCCGTATTATGGCTTGCACCATGGGGATATCTTTTAGGGGCAATGCTTGAATTTGTCGTCGCTTTGGGAATGTTGATGATTTATTTTCAGAAAACACGAAATGAATTGAAAAAAAATGAAGAAAAATACCGCTTGGCAATGGATGCAACCGCAGACGGAATATGGGATTGGCAGATACAAACAGGTAAGGTTCACTATAGTAAGAGCTGGCAAACTATTTTAGAAGAAGAAGCTGTAAAACCTGCCTATGAATTTTGGGAATCCAGGATTCACCCTGATGATAAATCCGGTGTTCTTTCATCCATTGAAAAACATTTGGAAGGAAAAACAATTTTTTGGAATAAAGAACATCGGCTTCGTACGAAAGGAGGCGAATGGAAATGGGTTTTAGGCCGGGGAAGAGTCGTTGAAAAGTCTCCTGAGGGGCTTCCTCTTCGTATGGTTGGCACGATGAC
>CAZLNA010000154.1:0-5680 GCA_964560485.1 uncultured Desulfobacula sp.
ACGAGGCCTCTGCCAGCAGTTTTAAGGGCTCTGAGCTTTTTGCGGTCTTCACCTGCCAGGTAAAGGCCTCAGACAGAAAACTGTTCTTTGACACCCGTGCCTGAAAATAATCAAGCCTGGCCCGCAGTGCTTTGGCTATATCGGAAATCCTTCCGCGATTATCATAGGATTGTGCAGAATAATCACTGGATCGCTGTTTATCCGGAGAAATAAGGTTCCGGGCCTGCGTCAATGCCTCATAAGGGAAAGGTTCAGGTATTTTATTATCATTGATGGGGTCCATCAATCCTCCCGAAAAAAGCCACCTTTCAATGAGTTAACTCTATCACAGGCAAAGGTGGTCCACAACTGAAAACAACAACGGCCTGTATTCATGTGGCACTCATGACAATCTTCTGGGTAATGCTCAGTGGATCAAGACACTCGTCTGAGAGACCGGCTTCATCCACCGCCCTTGGCATGCCGTAGACCACACAGGTCTGTGCTTCCTGTGTGATACAGGTGCAGCGGGTCTGCTCCTTCAAACGGGCAATCCCGTGCCTGCCGTCTTCGCCCATACCCGTTAATACGACGGCCAGAACATGCTGATCACAATTTTTTGCAATCGATTCAAACAGGACATCGGCAGACGGTCTGACACCATTCACCATCGGCTGTTTATTTAAACGGATCTGCCGCTGGCCATTGGCATCCGGTCCGAAAACGGTCATATGACTCCCGCCGGGTGCAATATACACCTTTGCCGGCTGAATGATCTGTCCCTCTTTTGCCTCAAGGATATCCAGTTCGCTTTTCCGGTTCAGGCTTTTGGCGAAGAACCGGGTCATATTTTCAGGGATATGCTGAACCAGAAGAATAGGGACTTTAATATCCTTTGGCAGAATGGAAAAGATCCGGCTGAGAATTTCCGGCCCCCCGGTGGAGGCGGCAATGGCAACGATTTGAACCCTGCCGGTAAATGGAAGCGGCGTCTGCTCTGCACGTTTTTCTTCCTGCGGCATAAAAAACTTGGTCTTATGCCCGGGGGTATCTCTTTTAAAAAACCGTTTCCGGCTCCTCAATAATCCGGTAACCGTCAGCAGGTGAAGCCTGAATTCTTTGTACTGACGGCAGGTTTCGTCAGCAGGTGCTTCAATACACTCATAGGCCCCTGCTTCCAGCGCAGATACCAGAACGTTTGAATCAAATCCCTTTGGATGGACAATGACAATATTCAGATCAGGATCGATCCGTTTCAGGGTATCAATCACCCCGATCCCGCCCATGTCCTGGCAGAGATTCAAAATCACCAGGTCCGGCTGTGTGTTTTTTGTCCGCACTACCAGCATCTGCTCGGAGCGGGCAATACCGGCAGAACAAAGCCCATTAATGCTTTTGCACAGGTTCTCAATCAAGGTGGCGGACTTGAGGTGTGAATCCGCTACCAGGACATTGAGCCTGTCATCCGTGCCTGACTGCATTCTATAAAATACCTGCCTGCTTTAATTTAAACAACACGGTCTCACGGTCAAACGGTTTGATTATATAGGCCTGGACACCAAGCCGCATGGTTTCCAGAATAATCTGCTTTTCAGTGACTGTCGTGGCCATGATAAATGGTGTGTCTTTTATTCCGGCCCGGTCTCTGACTGCAGCAAGCAGTTCAAGTCCGGACATCTTCGGCATTTCCATATCCGAAACAATCAGATCAAACGGTTCTGAAAATTCCTGCTGAAACGCTGACTCAATTTTAAGCCAGGCATCTTCACCATCAATGGCTTCCGTAATATCACTGAAGCCAAGGCTGAGCAGAATCTTTTTCATGGCCTTTCGAAGGGAGGCTTTATCGTCAACGATCAGTATCTTCATCATTCAGTATTACAACTCTTTTTGCATTTCAGAAGCCCGTTTCTCAATCTGCTCAAAAAACAATTTATGATCCAGTACCTGAATCATTCGATCATCCATAAAAAATTTACCCTGGACCAAATCAGGACTGGCTGCATCCCTTGACAATTCCTGACTGGTATCGATGGTATCAACAATTACAGATGCCATAATACCGGCCCGCGCATTGATATGTTTGGGGAAAATAATGAACAACTCGTCCTTTGGATCACAGCTGCTTGCCGGGATAAATTCGTCCATGGTAAAAAGCATCACAGCATGCCCCTGGTATTCAAGATATTTTCTGTCGCCCGTCATGTGGAGATCCTTTGCCCGGATGGGCTCAAGTCTGAAAATACTGTCCAGGGACAATGCAAAATATTCATTGTTTTCATTTCCAAAAACAATCAGGTTGCGGACCTCTTCCTGGTCTGATGCATCACTGATCTCCCAGGGGGACTGGGCCTTACGGGCCTGGAGCGTATCAAAATCGAGGGAAGTATAAGACGCAATGCCCGGGATATCGAGAATCATAATAACCTGGCCATCGCCCAGGATACTGGTTCCGGCAAAGCATTTCAAATGTTTGATATACCGGCTCAATGGTTCCACAACCACTTCTTCGATATCAAATAGCTGGTCCACACAAAGTCCGAAACGGTGTTGCCCGAGTTTCAGTATAATAACAAAGGTGGCGTCCCATGGATTCTTCCGGCGGTCATTGGCACTCTGGCGTTTTTCGCTCTGGGCCGTCATCTCGTTTTGTTCCCGCCGGTCTGCAATGGCTTTTCGTTTCTCCTCCACTGCCGAGCCTGTCTCCGGATCTTTGACATAGGTTTTCATCTGCAGTACATTTCTCAGGCGCAGCACCGGGATGAGCTCTTCACGAAGCTTCAGCACCTCTGAGCCGGCTATTTTCTCCACCTGATCATGAATCTGGTCCGCCTCAAGATAAATCACTTCTTTTATATTGACCTGTGGAATGGCAAACCGGGCATCCCCAGCACCAATGATCAGAGAGGGGACGATGGCAAGCGTCAGTGGAATAACCAACCGGACAATGGTTCCCTGTCCCTGGACAGAATCAATCTCAATCCGTCCCCGGAGCCGTTCGATATTGGTTTTCACCACATCCATGCCAACCCCTCTGCCGGAGATGTCCGTGATCTCCTCAGAGGTTGAGAATCCGGGCAGAAAGATCAGTTCAATCTTCTGTTTGTCTGTCATGGCCGTGATCTGATTCTCTGAAATCAACCCTTTTTCAAATGCCTTGGACAGGATCAGCTGAGGGTCAATACCGGCACCGTCATCCGAAATAATGATATTCACATACCCGCCCTGATGGTATGCCTTGACATGGATGGTGCCGGTTTCCGGTTTGCCTGCGGCCGTTCTTTTTTCCGGGGATTCAATCCCATGGTCAATGCAGTTCCGTATCAGGTGAGTTAATGGATTGGCCAGCTTTTCAAGAACATTCCGGTCGATTTCAACCTGTGCGCCTTCCAGGGCAAACTCAACTTTTTTAGACATTCGCCGGGCAATGTCACGGACCACCCGTTTATACTTGGCCATCAAGTCACCAATGGGCTGCATCCTCATCTGCATGATGGTTTCCTGGATGTCCGTCGTCACCATATCCAGGTTCTGCATGACATTGGCTGCCTGGCGCTGCTCGTTTGACAGGGTATCCATCACAGATCGAAGCCGGTTCCGGGAAAGGACCAGTTCGCCGGCCCGGTTCATCAATTTTGAGACCAGGTCTACGCTGACCCTGATGGTGGGGCTGGTGCCTGCATTGGGCAACATTTTGTCCGCTCTGTGATCTGTTCTGTTCTCTGGTTCAGAAAGTGATGGATCATTGGCAGACAATTGCGGCATCAGGCCTGGCGACGGATCCGGAGGTGGCCAGGGGACCGGGCTCGCCTCTTTTTCTTCACCAGAGGGTCTTCCTTTCCGGCCGACCAGGGAAATCTGTGTTTTATTCACCTCAAGCACCTGAGAGAGGAGCGGCAGATCAAGTATCGTTGCAACAATGCAGTAGAACGCATCACTGTCCGTTTTTTCAGACGGTCCATCCAATTCGGAATAGAGGATTTCACCAATACTTTTGATTACGTCTGTAAGGGATTTTTTCCCTTCTTTGTTAGCCGGCTTTCCCTTTTCAGGTCTGAAAAGAACTGCATAAACAAATTTCTGACTTTCCAGAGCCCGTTCAAAACGGACTTTATCCACCTTAAAGGATTTATCCTTAAAACGGCCGCTGTCACTGATGGGTTTGATCCATTGGATTGCCGGATCATTTTCCAGGGCAGTTTTCCCTTCTGCCTCTTTTTCTTCCGGCCTGGCTTTTTGTCTAGATGACGCCGCTGCCCTGCCACTCTTTTTTTCTGTTTTCCGGGCTGTGTCAGATCGTGTCTTCCGGGTTTTAGCGGCCTGCGCTCGTTTTTTGTCCTCTGCGGTCTCCGGTGTCAGGATTTTTTCAAGGGCTGAAACCTCATTTTCACAGTCTAAATCCTGGTTCGAACCAAAATTTTCCACCATCTCCTTCATCCGGTCAAAACCGGCCAGAAGGGCATCCACAATATCTGAAGTAATGACCAGTTTCTTTTCCCTGACCCGCATCAGGACATTTTCCATGGCATGACTCAATCCGGAGAGCGCGGTGAAATTGATAAAGCCGGCCCCGCCTTTGATACTGTGTATGGAGCGGAACGCATGATTGATCAGTGCATCATCAACCTGTGCCCCTTTTTCCTCCATTACCAGAAGATCTGGTTCCAGGCTGGCAAGATCATCTTTTATCTCTGCAACAAATTCGGACGACATTTCGTCCAGGCTGCCATTTTCCTCACTGTTCATATGGAATCCTCAAGCTTCTGACCGTCGCCGGGAGTATGGCCCAGGAGTTTATTTGCATCCAGAACCATAATAAGATCCTCGTCCTTGCGGATGACATGATCGGTATATTGCCTGATGGGGGTATTAAAATTGGCAGGAACAGGTTCGATCTGGTCCGGACCGATACTGATGACATCACCGATCCGGTCCACCATGAAACCGACATCCTGGTGCTTGAAAATGATAATATGACTGTGCGGCCCGGGTATCACCGGTTCAAGTCCCAGCATAATGCCTAAATCAAGAATCGTTAATGTCTGTCCCCTCAGATTTGCCAGTCCCATGACCACCTCTGGTGCCTGCTGCACACGGGTAATTCTGGTTTCCGGTACAATCTCCCTGACATCAAGAATATTGATTCCTGCCAGGCTGTCGGCCAGCCTGAAGGTAATATACCTCAGGATGTGGCTATATGCAGTCGCTGTCATGGCTGTCCATCAACTTACATCAAATTCTAAAGGTTTTGGTTACCTGTTTAAGTTTTATGGCGATTTTGGCCAGCTGATCAGTCTGTTCGCTCTGCGGGCCGGTGGTTTCCAGTATCTGGTTGATTCCTGTTGACAATCGGCTGGCACTGTCTGCCACCTGTCTGGCACCGGCAGATGATTTGGTCACGTCCCTGGCGATCTCAGCCACACCTGCAGCTGTCTGCTCGAGGTTGCTTGAAACCTCGACTTCAACCTCCCGGACATGGGCAATGCTCTGGGTGACCGTCTCTACTTTCTGGGCAGCCAGCGTGATATTTTTGGCCACTGCGTCGGCTGAGCTGGCTGATTCAGCCACACTTTTGGTAACTTCGTTGGCAGTAACGGTCTGCTCTTCAACAGAAGATGCAATCGTTCCCATGATGGCGTCCACTTCGGTAATGATGCGCGTGATATCTTTTATGGCCTCAATGGTCTCTTTTGTATTATCC
>CAZLNA010000155.1:0-5651 GCA_964560485.1 uncultured Desulfobacula sp.
CCTTTCCGGTAGGCATCTTCACGAAGCCCCCGGATGGGCATGGGCAGTTCCGGGACCACAGTACAGGGCAGGCCCCCGTCTTCCAGGAAGAGCACTTCATTTTCACTGCCGTCATCCGAGAGCAGGGCGATATAGCCTGAACTGGAACCGACCGCCTCAGAACAGCTGTCAAACAGGGCCCGGGCGGTTGTTATAAAATCGGTCTGTTTCAATACGGCCCGGGCGCCTTTGAGCAGGGCGGCAATTCTTTTTTCTCGAAATTCAGCATCATTCAATGCCAGGGTCAGGCGCTGCCGGGTCTGTTCGAGTTCACTGACATCGGTTATGGAAAGCAGCAGTTCTTCACCGCCGCTTGCATCAGAGGCCTGCATTTCGTCATAATACCGGCCTTCGAGCAGCACCCGGATGGTTTGACCGTTACGGGAATGGAGGCTGGCATGGATCTGCTTGCCTTCAGGGGCCTTGAAAAAAGCTTTGAACCGGGCCCTGAAGAGTTCTCCGTCTTCAGGGGTGAGCAGGTCTGCAAACGCAATTTTTCTCTGCCGGACATCGGGTTGTCCGACCAGGTTGAAAAAGGTGGTGTTAAATTGCTTGATCAATCCGATACGGTCTAAAATCACATACCCCACCGGTGCTTTGTCAAAAAGTTCAACATATCTCTGGCGGCTGTTCTCCAGGGTTTTCTGGACAGCGGCAAGCTCTTCGTTCTGCAGTTCAAGCTCGATCTGGTGGACATTGAGCTCTTCAATCAGGTCTTTGATCTGTGCATGATCCACCTGGTTAAGCGTTTCAGGCAGACTAGCCATGATCGCCTCAGCCTTTTTGCGGATGGAGAATTCAGTCTTGTTTGAGCCCATTTTTTTTCCTGTCTTTTTTACATTCATCAGTCAAATGGTGAATCGGTATCATTATTGCGGACCTCCTTCATTATCCAATGAATAAAATATAGCGGCAATTTGATCGTTTGACAAAGGAAATGCCAGTAACTCAGCGTGCATCCCATTGATTGAGATGGATTTGCTCATAAAACTGTCTGGTGAAGCATTTTCCAAGTTCAGTTTTTTCAGGTGCCGGTCATATTTCAAGTCAGGAAAAAGGGTTTGTATTTTTTTTCCCTTATCCTTGACCATGGAGAACCCGGTCAGTTCTGAGGCCTGTTTATTGATCCGGTCTAAGACCAGGTGGCTGTTTTTACCGGGGCTGAATGTAAAAATGGCAGACGGCATGTTCTCCATAAGCTGGGATGCGATCAGCTGGCTGTGTTCCAGGTCCTGTTTGGTTTTTTCAAGTTCTGAAATATCCACAAAGGTCAGGATGGTGCCGGCATAGGTGTCCGGCCCGATATAATAGGGCAGAATCCGGATCAGGTAGTCGGTGCCGTCGGTTGCTTTTTTCTTGATGGTGACCAGCTGGCTGCTTTTCTGGACACTGCTGATGGTGTCAACCAGGTTGAAATCGAGTATGTGATGGGCCAGGTGGCTGATGGGCCGGCCGATATCCTTGTCCAGGATATTGAAAATCCTGGTCAGGTGGGGGGAGCATTTCCGGATTTCATTGTTTTCATCCAGGATCAGGATCTCAATGCCGGAACCGGCCAGCAGGTTTTCCACATCATTATTCATCTCTGTCAGCTCTATGATTTTGCTCTGATATTCGGCATTGACCGTAAAAAGTTCTTCATTTGTGGACTGCAGTTCCTCATTGGTGCTCTGGAGTTCCTCATTACTGGCCAGCAGTTCTTCGTTGGTGGCCTGAAGTTCCTCATTGCTTGTTTCGAGTTCTTCAATCGTGGCCTGAAGGTTTTCATTGGAAAACTGCAGTTCCTGTTCCAGGTCCCTTATGCGCTGCTGCACATCTTCTTCAATATCATAGACCGCCGCAGGCATGCCTTTGGACACGGTTTCGACCCGGGCATCTTCGAAAAACACGGCAACAAGCGGTTCATGATCTTTTTTGTCCGGCAGGGGAATAATTCGCAGGTTGATTTTCTTGCTGGTCTGTTTCTGATTGAGTCTGATATTTGAGTAAATCAGCTCTTCTTTTGATTTAATGACGCGCTGGATACCTGTGGCAAGGGGTATGGAGAGGTCCTTGACAGCCATTTTGGCGATATTGAAGTCAAGGCGTCCGGACGGGACTTCAAAATATTCCCTGGCATCTCCAAAAATATGGAGGATGTCCATCTGGCTGTTTACAATCACAGAGAGCGGCAGGTAGCTGTTTTCCAGTACACTCATGTACCGGTTCATCATATCGTTGTTTTCCAGCCGGTTGAACCGCCGGAAGGTCTCCCTGAATGAAAAGACGGCATGGCGCGGATATTTTTTCTGCTGTCTCACAGGTGTCTCCAGCGGCTGTTTTAATTCACTCTGCTTTCCAACACAGCGGTAGATCTTGTGTTTCTGGTGGAGGGTTTCAAAATGGTCGGCCAGATCCCCGATGGTTTCGCTGTTCCCAAGAAAGAGGATGCCGCCCGGATTTAATGAAAAGTTGAACATTTCAAGGACTTTTTGCTGAAGGACCGGCTGCAGGTAGATCAACAGGTTTCTGCAGGAGATCATGTCGATCTTGGTAAAAGGCGGGTCCTTGACCAGGTTGTGCTGGGCAAAGACCACCATCTCCCTGATGTGGCGGGCAATCTGATAGTGCTCTTCTTTTTTGTAAAAGTATTTGCCCAGCATTTTCGGGGTCAGGTCGGCGGCAATGCTTTCCGGATATATGCCGTTTCCTGCCTGTATCACGGCATCCCGGTCAAGGTCGGTGGCAAAGATTTTGATATCACGCGCCGCCCCCAGTTTTTCCATGGCTTCTTTGGCCAGGATGGCAATGGTATAGGCCTCTTCTCCGGTGGAGCAGGCCGTGACCCAGAAACGGATCTCCCGGTTCCTGGCCTGGTCAATCAGGTCGGCCATGCTGTGGGTCATCAGTTCTTCCATGGCAGCGGGATTTCGAAAAAAGCTGGTCACGCCGATGAGCAGCTCTTTGTAAAGGGTCATGACCTCAACCGGATATTTTTGAAGATGCAGCACATAGTCGCTGAGCTGGTCTGTCTGGGTCACGGTCATCCGCCGCTCAATGCGGCGGATGATGGTGGATGGTTTATAATAGGTAAAGTCCACCTTTGTTTTTTCCCTGAGTTCTGCAAAGATCCGGGTCAGCCCGCTTTCATCGTTCAGCAGATTATCAGAGGGCTGGGTGCGGATGACGTAGGGATGTCCCACATAGGCCATGAGCTGATCCGGCATCTCTTTGGGCGCAAGGATGAAATCTGCCACGCCCGTGGAAATGGCAGCCCGCGGCATCCCGTTGAATTTGCACGTGTTTTCATCCTGGACCATGACCATCCCGCCCTGTTCCTTGATGGCGCGAACCCCGCGTGTACCGTCGCTCCCTGTGCCGGACAGGATGATGGCGATGGCCCGTTCCGCCTTGTCTTCGGCCAGGGAACGCAGAAAAATATCAATGGGCAGGTTCACTCCCCGGGTGTTGTCTTTTTCTTTGAGCACCAATTTACCGTGAAAAATCGACAGGTTTTTTTTGGGCGGAATCATATAGATATTGTCGGGTTCCACAGGCATGCCGTCCACAGAACGGTGCACAGGAATCTTTGTTTTTTTGGAAAGCAGTTCCACCATCAGGCTTTTGTAATCAGGAGAGAGGTGCTGGATCACGATAAAAGCAAGACCGCTTTTTTCCGGCACATGGCTGAAAAATTCTTCGATCGCTTCAAGACCGCCTGCAGACGCACCGATTCCCACATAATGGGTGGGATGGGACAATGGGTTTTCTTTTGTCATATCTGGCCTCAAGATCTGGTTTATCTGTTTTTTCTGTCCAGAACCTCTCTGACGGTCTGCGCCAGCTCTGCCTGGGTAACCGGTTTAAAGCAGAGTGCGTCAATCTCAGATGTGTTCTCTTTCAGGGCTTTTATTTTTTTACTGAACCCGGTGGCCAGGATAACGGGCAGATCCGGCCGTATCTCTTTTATCCGGGCTGCCAGTTCCTGACCGGTCAGGCCTGGCATGGTCATATCCGTAATCATCATGTCAAACCGGCCCGGGGCCTGGGTGAATGCGGTCAGTGCGTCTGTGCTGTCCGTATGCATACACACGTCATACCCAAGCTGTTTAAGGACCTGGGCGCCCATTTTGGCAACCGGCAGCTCGTCATCCACCAGCAGAATCGTCTCGCTTCCCTTTGGCAGGGCTTTTGCCGGAATGCGCGGCTGGGTTTCAGGCGGGTGGATGGCCGGCAGATAGATCACGAAGCGGCTGCCTTCCTCTGGGCGGCTGTAGACATAGATATAGCCGCCGCAGTCGGTGACAATGCCGTGAACGGTTGAGAGCCCGAGACCGGTCCCTTCTTTGGCCGTTTTAGTGGTAAAGTAGGGCTCAAAAATGCTTTTTTGAATTTTTTCAGGGATACCAGCACCGGTATCAGAGACGGCCAGTTCGATATAATCGCCCTGTAACGGGCCTTCTCCTGTGGGAAGGATTTCATTTTCAAATGTTTTCAGGCCGGCATCCACCCTGAGAACGCCGCCTTTTTCTTCCATGGCCTGGACCGCATTGGTGCAAAGGTTCATCAGGACCTGGTGAATCCGTGTGGCATCAGCCTGGACACAGGCATCTGTGTCTGCACTGTATTTGATATCAATGGTGGTGGGCACGGACGAGCGCAGGAATTTGAGAACCTCTTTGATGATGGGGCGGATCTTTACCTCGGTCACCCGTTCCTTGGTCTGGCGGGCAAAGGTCAGGATCTGGCGGACCAGTTCTTTGGCACGCTTTCCGGCTGTTAAAACTTCCTGCAGGTTATCTTCAAGGACCGATCCTTTCTGGGCTTCATTCATGGAAAGTTCGGTAAACCCGATGATGGAGGACAGGATATTGTTAAAATCATGGGCGATCCCGCCGGCCAGCGTGCCGATGGCCTCAAGTTTCTGGGTGTGCCGCATATGGGCTTCGAATTTCCGGCGCTCTTCCTGGGCTTCATTTACAGCAGTGATGTCTGTTGCAATGTGGATGATTTTTTCAACCTCGCCCTGGCTGCTGAATACTGGTGTGCATGAAATCAGAAAATCTCCGTCAATGGGTGATATATCAATGGGACCGGATTCCTGGCGTTTGGATCGCAATGTTCTGGACATGGGACAGCTTGCAGGCGGGGTGTCCTGCCCGTGGAAAAGTTCGTAACATTTTTTGCCGATGATGTCGCTCCGGCTCAGCCCCAGTTGTTCCAGGGCGATATCATTGACTTCCAGGATGCTGTACTGCGGATCAACGATCAGGGTGATCTGGCCGATCGCCTTGAAAAGTGTCTCCCAGTTCTGCAGCGCCTGGTTCAGCTTTTCTTCGGACTGGTACTGCTGGGTAATATCCCTGAAGACCAGAACGCCGCCGATGATTTCATCATCACTTTTTTTGATGGGGGCTGCGCTGTCTGCAATGGGCAGGCGCTGCCGATCTTTTTTCATCAGGGAGACATTCTCTTTGAGCTGGATGATGCGACCGCTTTCAAGCACGGCTTTAATCGGGCTGTCAACCGGTTCATGAGTGTCATCTTCAAAGATTTTGAAGACCGATTCAAAGGGCTGGCCTGCAGCATCCTGTCTGGTCCAGCCGGTCAGGGACTCGGCCACCGGGTTCATG
>CAZLNA010000156.1:0-2811 GCA_964560485.1 uncultured Desulfobacula sp.
GGTATGTTGATGTTGAAGACAAACTCCTGTAACGCCTGCTTGACCTGTTTATAGGAGAGATCATCCTCCCAGACAAACGGGGCGAGCAGGGTGTCAAAATTAGACATGGCCTGGGCACCGGCTGCTTCTCCCTGAAGGGTGTAAAAGAAATTGACAATCTGTCCCAGAGCACTTCTGAAATGCTTGGGCGGTGATGATTCAACCTTGCCGGCTACGCCCTTGAACCCTTCTAACAAGAGATCCTGAAGATCCCATCCCACACAGTAGACAGAGAGGAGGCTCAAATCATGGATGTGCAGATCGCCGCTGTAATGGGCATCCCTGACCTCAGGCGGATAGATCTTGTTCAGCCAGTATTCTGCTGTGATACCTGAAGAGATATAGTTGTTCAATCCCTGAAGGGAGTAGCTCATATTGGAATTTTCCTTGACCTTCCAGTCCATTCGGCTGATATAGGATTCCATGAGCCCCACGTTTTCCTTGATGGCAATTTTCCGGATCTGATTATGCTGTTCACGGTAGATGATATAGGCTTTGGCCGTTTTGTAAAAGGGTGAGTCCAAAAGCACCTGCTCGACAATATCCTGAATTTCTTCCACTTCAGGTACTGGCCCCAGCCGCATATCCCTGGCGAGCATGATCACTTTCATGGTCATTTTTTTTGCTTCCCGGCCATTGAATTCACCGGTTGCCTCACCAGCTTTCTGTATAGCGCTGGTGATTTTTGACGAATCAAATTCTGCTAATCTCCCATCCCGTTTTTTGATCTGATCAAACATGAACCCACCTCTTGAAATCTGATTGAAATTAACATACCCTTTTGTCAACAAAGTAGAAGGGCGAAACAAAAGCTTACCAGGAACGCTGAGTATATGATTTAGTCAACATATTGTTGCTTGTCAAGAAAAAAAAACTATATATTGTGGTTTTTGCCAAAAAAATAGAGAATCTCCATGCAGCTTGATCAGAACCCGTTTTTCAGAAAAACCATAACGCCCTGGTATGATTCCAATTTTACCTGCTGGTGCCTGATCGCGGCCATGCTCTGTGTATTCGCCTTTGCACTCTACGGTATTTTCATTGCTTCCAGCCACCCGTATTTTCAACAGCATGTCTGGTTTCCGGGCTTTCTTGCAGCACTGAGTGGTTTTCTGGTGGTCAAGGTATTTCTCCGCCTCAGGCATCGGGCCAAAATCAACTAAATTAAAGCGCCTGAAAAAGAAGATTATTCTGGCAAGCGCATCCGGATAGTGCAAGAAAGGATGTTCGCCGCAGGAATACCGCAGAATTAAATAAGCGTTGACATCGTTTCAGGCCAGATCCATATTCGGCTCTTTGAGCAGCAGATCGATAATGTGACAGACAATTTTTGCTGTCACCCCCCAGATATGGACATCCTGATACGGGTAAATCAGGCGGGTAAAATCTGTTGAATAAAAATGAAATTGTTTTTCTCTGTGAATCCCGATCAGATGAGAGAGAGGAATCTTAAAGATTCTTGAAATTTCATTGGGATCATGATTTATCTCTCCCCGGCCGTTCCAGACGCCGGTCCAGGCCTCGATATCCTTATTGTTCAATGTCTGAAAGTGCCCGACAGAACCGATAACCTGAACATCCTTTCTAAGGATACCCGTCTCCTCCTCCATTTCCCTTAATGCCGCCTGTTCAGAATCAGGATCGGTTTTTTCCTGGTGCCCGCCGGGGAACGCCATCTGATTGGCCCAGGTATATCCCTGTTTATCTGCCTTCTGTATAAAAAGCAGCCG
The DNA here is from genome assembly GCA_964560485.1 of uncultured Desulfobacula sp. Taxonomy (GTDB): domain Bacteria; phylum Desulfobacterota; class Desulfobacteria; order Desulfobacterales; family Desulfobacteraceae; genus Desulfobacula. The sequence goes on from CAZLNA010000156.1 coordinate 1,770, forward strand.
AAGGGTCTCCTGATCGCAGAAAAAAAGCGCCATCACGCTGGTGGGATCAAAACGGCCTTCTGCCGGGGCTTTGGGGTGAGAACCATTTTGTACGGCATTGAGAATCGGTTTAAAGCATTGCATCATTGCCAGAGTGTAAATGATTTTGTGTGATGAATCAATTCCAAGCTGTGTAAAAAAAAGAGGCTGTTTAAACCACCTGCTAAAATGTGATTTTATTAAGGATAAGACCCGAGGCCGGGGCAATCTGTCTGAGCGGCTGACGGTTGAGGCCTGAAAGGCTGGCCTCAATCTCATCCAGATCAATGAGATGTTCTCCAAGACAGACGAGCTGCCCCATGATCAGGCGGATCTGATACCGCAAAAAGCCCTTGGCTTTTACCCGGAGCAGATAGCTCCTCTCTGGAAAAAAATTCGCTGTAAACTCGCTGTTTTCTTCAATCCGGCACAACTGGATATCACGCACCAGGCGTGTTTTTTCACCCGGTTTGGTACAGTATTGAACAAAATCATGGCGGCCTTCAAACCGCTTTGCCCCCTGCTGCATCAGATCGATATCAAGGGGTTGCAGAAAACAGGCCATCATGGCCGCGCAAAAGGGATGATGTTTACAGCCGGCGGAAAAGAGGTAAAGATATTCTTTTATTCTCGGACTGTTCAGGATATTGAAGTGCTTATCCTTTAACACAGCATTGGTTACACGGATATCGTTCGGCAGGTTATGATTCACAGCGGCCAGAAAAGAAAGAGGCTCAATGGCTTGATCAACAAAGAGCATAAACCCTGAATGGTTGGCAGAAACCTTTGCATCGGTTCGGCTGGCCCCCATTACTTTGAAGCAGCCGTGACCCAGAACCGTGTTCAGTGTTTTTTCGACCATGGCCTCAACCGTTTTAACGCCGGGCTGTTTCTGCCAGCCGTGGTAACGGAAGCCCAGGTATTGAATATCAATCAAATAATGAAAGCGTGCCATTTTCAATCCATCATCGGCTCTAAATTCACACCCACTATTGTTGATTTTTCTGCCTGTGTCAATCAAGTC
>CAZLNA010000156.1:2911-5633 GCA_964560485.1 uncultured Desulfobacula sp.
CCGCTGCCTCTAATTTCGGCACCCAGATCACCATCTATGACGGCATGTCAACCAACCAGAACTGGCACCGGGCCGATGAAGACCGGGAAGTTGAACCTGGTAACCGCCACGGACAGGCCTGGGACCTTGAAGGCTTTTTTATTGATAATGCAAGCCTGACCATGATCGGCGGGTTCGATTTTGTCAATGGTCAGGGCAATATTACATCCGGCGACCTCTTCATTGATATTGACGGAGATGCCCAGTACGGTCCGGCCAACCGCAGAAGCGGCTCAGGATATACAACTGTTCAAAACTCGTTCGGGTACGACTATGTGTTTGACCTTGATTTTGATTCCATGAGCTATACGGTTTTCAGCCTGAACCAGGCCACCACCACCACTGTCTATTACCGGCAGAATGACGAATCCAATCCCTGGCGCTATGAAAGTGGCGGTGAGGAGATTCTTGACGGTACCATCGGCTACATCACCGGGCTGACAGATCAGGAAACCGGTTTTACCGGGGGATACCACAATGCCGTAACCGTAGATCTCTCCTTCCTTGGGGACAATGTAGACTTCATCGCCCATTTTACCATGGGCTGCGGCAATGACAACCTGATGGGCCAGGGCACGACCTCTGCCGTACCGGAACCGGCCACCTTTGCACTGGTGGGCATCGGTCTTCTCTTTCTCGGCAGGCTGGGCCGAAAAGCAGCTTAACCGTTCTTATCGCTTTCTCTATGGCGGTGCATGAACATGTGCCGCCACTTTTTTTGAGTTTGACTTTTTATTATCCTTTTCCTATAGGGTTAAACAAAGAGAACCTTTTTTAGGAGGACCCTTTTGGAAAACAAATTCATCCTCACTGCATTCGGAAAAAACCGCCCCGGTATTGTTGCCGGCATCTCACAGGTCATTTTTGAAAACCGCTGCAACCTGGAAGACTCCAACATGGGACGCCTGGCTGACGAATTCACCCTGATTCTGCTCCTGTCCGGGCCGGAAAACGACAAAGACCTTAAAAGGAATCTGGACAGGGATCTCAAGCGCCTTGAAATGGAAAAAGATATCTTTGTATTCCTCAGAGCCCTCGACTTTCAGGTACCGGATGACACCGGTTCAGGCAGGTTTAACACCATCCATGTGGAAGGGCTTGACCAGGCAGGCATTGTTTATAAAATCAGTGATCTGCTGGCGAAAAGCCAGGTGAACATTGAAACCTTAACATCTGAAAAACGGTTTTCACCCAACAGCGGAACCGCCATGTATACCATGCAGATCAAGGTCGATATTCCGCAAAGCGTTTCTCACGAGGACCTGGAAAGATCATTGGACATGCTCTCCAATGAACTGAACGTGGATATTCATATTGAGTGATCTGTCCTTTTCAGGACGCTGAAGGCACCTTTGCATACCGGGTCAATTTCTCGCAAAGCCCGGTCTGACGGAAATCGGTCTGGGTATTCTTCAATGCAGTTTCCACGGCCCGGGTGGATCCCACAATGATGACCAGGTGCCGGCCCCTTGTCATCGCCGTGTACAGAAGCTTACGCTGGAGCAGCGGATAATGGGCGGTGGTCATGGCAATGATCACAGCCGGATACTCACTGCCCTGGGATTTATGAACTGAGATGGCATAGGCCAGAGAGAGTTCGTCCAGTTCAAGCAGATCATACACGACCATCCGGTGGTCATAATTGACCATCACCTGGTTTTTGGCCCGGTTGACCTCTTGAACCACACCGATATCCCCGTTGAACACCTCTTTTTCATAATTGTTTTTCAGGTGCATCACCTTGTCTCCGGGTCTGAACCAGACGCCGCCGGACTGGATGCCTTCTTTTGAGGGATTCAGCACTTTCTGCAGCTGCTGATTTAAATTGATGGTCCCGGCTTCCCCCCGGTGCATGGGAGTGAGCACCTGGATTTCGTCGATATGGGGAAACGCACTGGGGATTCTTTTTTCACACAGTTCCAGGATGGTACCCACAACAGTCCCGGGTTCATGGTTCTCGATAAAATAAAACTCAGACAGGCCGCCTGCCTGCTCTTTTTTAAACTCAGGCATGTCACCGTTCCGTATGGCATGCGCATGCATGACAATAGGGCTTTCCTGTGCCTGGCGGAAAATCCGGTTCAGTGAAAAAACCTTTACTGCCCCAGATTCAATCATGTCGGCCAGCACATTTCCCGGGCCCACAGACGGCAGCTGGAAGGTATCACCCACAAGGATGAGGCTGGCTGCGGCCGGAAGGGCCTCCATGAGGTGATACATCAGCTGGGTATCCACCATGCTCGCTTCATCCACAATAAAGACATCCAGATCCAGCGGATTGGCAAAATGACGCTCAAAGCTCTGATTTTCCGGATCATATCCGAGAAGCTTATGCAGGGTGGACGCTTTGCGGCCGGTGACCTCTGAGAGCCGCCGGGCGGCCCGCCCTGTGGGGGCACCCAGTTCCACGGTCTGTCGCAGCCTGGTAAAAACTTCGCAGATTGCGCGGATCAGGGTTGTTTTACCGGTACCTGGCCCGCCGGTAATGACAACTATCCGCTCTTTGAGCACATTTTCAACCACCAGAAGCTGTTCATCTGACAGTTGGACCGCCAGCCGGGCCAGAACCGTATCAAGGATCTCGTCCCGGCTGACACCATGGTCTGTCAGGGGCATGGACCGTATGGCGGCTGTCCGGGAAGCGATCCCGGATTCCGCCCGGAAAAGCCGTGAGAGGTAAACC
>CAZLNA010000157.1:0-5616 GCA_964560485.1 uncultured Desulfobacula sp.
CGTTTAAACAGCTCACCTGTTTCCCCACCTCTGAAAAACAGTGGAATGTCCTGTATAGTGACACTTTCCCGCCTCCAACACGCCATCACGGACAGGTGCGCAATCCCTATAAATTAAATTTGGAATAGCCCTTGAATGTCGCCACGGATATTTGTTATTAATGAACCGGTAAAATCCATGCATATTGATAAGAAAAATCATTGATACGATTGATATAAACAAGGGGGAAAAATGACTGAATTAATAGATGTCAGGGCCAGGGAAATACTTGATTCCCGCGGCAATCCGACAGTTGAGGTTGATGTGGTCCTGGCCTGTGGTGCGGTTGGACGGGCAGCAGTGCCGTCAGGGGCATCCACCGGGACCCGGGAAGCGCTGGAACTCAGAGATAATTCTGACACCCGGTTTCTTGGAAAAGGTGTGCTCAATGCCGTGGCCAATGTGAATGAGGTCATTGCACCGGAAATCATTGGCTATGATGCCATGGACCAGGCCGGTCTCGATCGGACCATGATTGATATTGACGGCACGGACAACAAATCCCGCCTGGGTGCCAATGCCATTCTCGGTGTTTCCATGGCCGCTGCCAGGGCTGCTGCCAACGCCTGTGAAATTCCCCTGTTCCAGCATATCGGCGGGATAAATGCCCGGGTTCTGCCGGTCCCCATGATGAATATTATTAACGGCGGTGCTCATGCTGCCAACAACCTGGATATTCAGGAATTCATGATCCTTCCGTACGGTGCCGTATCTGTCAGCGAAGCCATACGGATGGGGGCGGAAACCTTTCACCATCTTGCCAAAATCCTGAAAGGCGAAGGACTCTCGACAGCTGTAGGTGATGAAGGTGGATTTGCACCCGATCTTAATTCCAATGAAGAAGCCCTCGAATATGTGATCAATGCCATTGAAGCTGCAGGCTACCGCCCGGGAAAAGACATCGGCATTGCACTGGATGCGGCAGCTTCAGAGTTCTACAAAGACGGTAAATATGTGTTTGAATCTGAAGGCAGGGAAATGGCAGCAGATGATCTGATTGACTACTATGAAACGCTCATTAAGAAATATCCTTTATATTCTATTGAAGACGGCCTTGCAGAAGGAGACTGGGATGCCTGGGCGACCATGACCCAGAGACTTGGCGACCAGATCCAGATTGTTGGGGATGACCTTTTTGTGACCAACCCGGATATTTTCAAGCAGGGGATTGAGCAGGGGATTGCCAATTCAATTTTGATCAAGCTCAACCAGATCGGAACGGTTACAGAAACGCTGGATGCGATCCAGATGGCTAAAGAATCCGGTTATACCACAGTGGTATCCCATCGATCCGGCGAGACTGAGGATTCATTTATTGCAGATCTTGCCGTGGGGATCAACGCCGGTCAGATCAAAACCGGATCCATGTCGAGAAGTGACCGGGTGGCCAAATACAACCAGCTGATCCGGATCGAGGAAAAATTAGGAGACTGTGCAGCATTCCCTGAGAATCTTTTTGTTTAATATATGAAACAACGACTGCGTTTATTTCTTTTTATCTGTTTAGCTGCCGCACTCCCCGGAACAGCAGGGGCGTTTGTTCCTCAAACGCCCCACCTGCTTCATCTTGTCATTTCCAAAATTAAACAGCCGGTCGGTGTCGAGGCCAGACAGACAACGACTCTGCTTGATTGTGATACCTGTGATGAGCAGCAGGCAGATATCCGGGAGATATTGATTTATGATTTTCCCGGGCGTTTCAGGTCAGATATTCTTTCTGATTCAGCCACAAGCTTTAAGATTGAATCTGCCCTTGGATTTATCAAAATCAGCAATGGTGCCACTGTTTCCACCCAGAAGTCATTTCTCGATTTTTATACCGATATCCTGCTTTACCGCGATCATGAAGCTTTAACCCATCAGATGCAGCTGGCCGGCATTGATACGCAGCGTGTCAGCCTCAGGCGTGACAAAGAGACCATCTGTTATGTGATCGGTCAGCCTGGTGAAGCGGGGACACCGTTTGCCGGTCTCTGGATCGAGAAAGATACCTTGTTACCGTTTAAATACGTTGTTACCGTGGGCGACACCCTGGTGGAATGCCGGTATGCCCAGTGGATGAAGATTTCTAAAACCTGGTATCCCATGCAGGTATCCATCCTCCTGGATGACCAGGTATTTGCTGCGGTGGATGTCAGTGATGTTGAACTCAAGACTGGCTTTGCACCGGCTTTGTTTGATATCTCCGATATTAAACGGCTTTATCCCCGAAAGCTTCCGGCGGATGTGCCGGAAGCAACCTCAGAAGGGGTTGACGAGCTTGAGGAGCGCATAGAAACATTTAGAAAATTATATGATTAACTGTGGTGCAGAAGATCTGGTTTTCACACCTGGTATGCTGCACAACAAAACATGAAAGTTGACAGGTGGTTTGCATGGACTTTCATCAATTTTTAAACAAGTGAGGGACAATGGCCAAAACAACGAAGTATATTTTTGTGACCGGCGGCGTACTGTCATCTTTGGGCAAAGGCCTGGCTTCTGCAGCGATCGGAATGCTGCTCGAGAGCCGCGGGCTGACAGTCACCATTCAGAAGCTTGATCCGTATATCAATGTTGATCCCGGGACCATGAACCCCTTTCAGCACGGAGAAGTTTTTGTGACAGATGATGGTGCGGAAACCGACCTGGATCTGGGCCATTACGAAAGATTTACCAGTGCTAAACTGGGTAAGGATAATAACTTTACCACTGGAAAAATATACGACCAGGTTATCACAAAGGAACGAAAAGGTGAATACCTCGGCGGCACGGTCCAGGTGATTCCCCATATCACGGACGAGATCAAGCAGAGCATCTGTCTGGTGGCAGATGACGTTGATGTGGTGATTGTGGAAATCGGCGGCACGATTGGTGACATAGAGTCCCTTCCTTTTCTCGAAGCGATCCGCCAGTTCAAGGCCGATGCCGGTGCAGCCAATGTGATTTATATCCATCTGACCCTTGTGCCGTATATCAAGACCGCCTGTGAGGTTAAAACAAAGCCCACCCAGCACAGCGTTAAAGAGTTGAGAAGCATTGGTATCCAGCCGGATATCCTTTTATGCCGGACTGAAAAATTCCTTTCTCCGGATATTAAAAAGAAAATCGCACTTTTCTGTAATGTTGAGCCGGATGCCGTTTTTACGGCCAAGGATGTCGACTGTATTTATGATGTTCCCCTGGTCTACAACAAGGAAGGTCTCGGCGATACCATATTGAAAAAACTCAATATCTGGGCGCGGGCGCCCCGGCTGGATGACTGGCGGGAGATGGTCGAGCGGTTGAAAAACCCCCGCGCTAGTGTGAATATTGCCATTGTGGGAAAATATGTTGACCTGACAGAAAGCTATAAAAGCCTGAATGAAGCACTTTCTCACGGCGGTGTTTTCAATGATGCCCGGGTTCACCTTCATTTTATTGATTCCACAACACTGACAGAAGACAATGTCAAAGAGTCCCTTGCCGTGGGTGACGGCATTCTGGTGCCTGGCGGATTTGGATCAAGGGGGATTGAGGGAAAGATTCTGGCTGCCAAATATGCCAGGGAAGCCAAGGTTCCATATTTCGGGATCTGTCTGGGGATGCACATGGCTGTCATTGAAATTGCCAGGAATCTTCTCAAGCTGGAAGATGCCCATGGTGAAGAGTTTGATCCCTATACCCCGGATCCGGTGATCTATCTGATGAAGGAATGGTACGATGAACAGACAAAGCAGGTTGAAAAACGGGACGAATCCTCAGATAAAGGCGGAACCATGCGGCTTGGGGCGTATCCCTGCCACCTTGAACCGGATACCTTTGCCTATAAGGCCTATAAGGCTGAAGAGATTTCTGAGCGCCACCGTCACCGGTATGAATTCAACAATGCCTATAAGGAACGTCTGGTTGAGGCCGGTCTGGTCATCAGTGGAACCTCGCCGGACCATGAACTGGTTGAGATTGTAGAGCTCAAGGATCATCCATGGTACCTTGGGTGCCAGTTCCACCCTGAATTCAAATCAAAACCCATGAATCCCCATCCATTATTCAGGGATTTTATCAAGGCGTCCATGAAAAACGCCAAGAGTTAGGGCCCGGCATCATGCCTGATGGAAAATGGATTACCCTTGTTTTAACCGGTTTTTTTTTCCTGGTCTTTCCGCCATTGTGGGCCGGCCAGGAAGATGAGAGCCGGGACCGGGGCTTTTCCGAGCTCATTGTAAAAACCAAAATGTCGATAGTGGCGGTGGGAACCTATTATTACAATGATACGCCCAAAGGCCGCTACCTGGGAACCGGGTTTATTATCAGTGACGGGCGTCGTGTGGTTACCAATTACCATGTCATAGAGCCGGTTCTTGAAGAAAAGAAAACAGCTTTTCTGCGAATTTTTCACAAGCAGTTGCCAAACAGGGGCATCAAAGCCAGGATTCTGGCCACAGATACCTTTCATGACCTTGCCATTCTCGAACACCAGGGCGATCCGCTGCCGGCAATGGTCATAGCCGATTCAACCCGTGTCAGAGAGGGGTATAAAGTGGCATTCACCGGCTATCCCCTCGGCCTGGTGCTCGGGCTGAATCCCACCACACATGTGGGGATTATTTCCAGTATCGCCCCCATGGTCCGGCCGAGTCCTTCGTCCAGGCTGATTGACGGCAGTCTGATCAAGCATCTTAATGATCCTTATGAAGTTTTTCAGATCGATGCCACCGCCTATCCGGGAAACAGCGGCAGCCCGGTCTACCGGGTGGCCACAGGCGATGTGGTGGGGGTGATTAACAAAGTTTTTGTCAAAGGCAAAAAAGAGCATGCCATATCCCAACCCACCGGCATCACCTATGCCATTCCAGCCCGCTTTGTTCTTGAACTGGAAAAAACCATTTCTACTATCTCCAACTAGATATTTTTATCGCTTACATTAAAAAATGCTTGACATCTGAAATAGAATTTCAGATAGAGATACTGATTCAGGTGCCTTAAACGGCTGAAAAGGGAATCCTGTGAAAATCAGGAACGGGCCCGCCGCTGTAATCGGATACGAAGGCTGCTTCATGCCACTGGGTAATACCGGGAAGGCGCAGCTGGTAGGATACGCCGAGAGTCAGAAGACCTGCCTGGATAATGCAGTTGAGATCTTCAAGGTAAAGTTGGGCTGCGCATACATAGGTCGGGTAAAAAAACGGATATCCTCATTTTTTCGAATGATCGAAAAAATGAGGTTTTTTTTTGCCTGAATGCTTTCCGGTCAGGCTGCTCTAGTGCCTTCCATCATGCCAAAACAACGTTTTCTTGAAGAGAGATACCAAATTTTTTTTCTTAGGAGACGAACAGATGAAAAGAGTATTGTTATTGTTTGGTTTGATTTTGATGTTTTTAGCGCCGCAGGCGTCTGCGGCAGAGGCTACATTTGAAAATCTGGTGCCGCCTGCAGCGTATACCGGTCCGGGCGGCGGAGCCTATTACAAAGGATCTGACGGAGCCAACGGATTTGCATCCGGCGATGCATGGTTTGGAAACAGCTATTACCCGAGCTACGGCGGCTGGGCAGGATTTGCCTACTCCAACACGACAGATACAACAACCTCCGGATATACGAATCAGTTCAGCGCATAT
>CAZLNA010000158.1:0-2425 GCA_964560485.1 uncultured Desulfobacula sp.
TCAGATTTGACACCCATGATATCCGGCCGTATGTCGCTGCCTGAGATTCCTGCCGTAAATAAGGAAGGCCGTTCAAAGACCCGGCCGACTGCTGCAGGGAAGCGCCCTACTAAAATTCAAAGCGCTTTTTGACACGAAAAGATCGTCCGGCTGGACTTGTAAACCGGATCTTCTTGACGGGTTCATATCTCCGGACGCGCCTTCATTACTTTTTGTTAAAAATTGACAAAGTAATGAGGATGCTTATTTTCAGTTTACCCTGATAAACACTGGAGACTGAAAATATGGACCCCAAAAACATGATAAAACACCGCATGACAAACAGCCTTCATACCCTGATGCTGATACTCTCCACTGTCGGGATAATGACCCTGACCGGCTGGATCCTCGGCGGTCCCGTTGGTGTGAAAATTGCCCTGGTGTTTGCCCTGGCCGGCCTGATCTTCAGCCCGTCCTGGTCGTCCATGGCAGTGATGAAAATGAACCGGGCAGTGCCTCTGAGCCCGGCTGCCGCGCCCCGGCTTCATCACATCACCCGGCTTTTGTCAGAACGGGCAGGTCTGAAAAAAGTGCCGGTGCTCTACTATACACCGGCATCAAAACCAAATGCATTTGCCGCAGGTTCCCGGAAAGACCCTGCCATCTGTGTCAGCCAGGGCTTGATAAGGATATTAAACATCCATGAGCTGGCCGGAATAATCGGCCATGAAATCACCCACATCAAAAACAAAGATGTCCAGGTGATGCGTCTGGCCGGCATTTTAGGCCGTGTCACCTTTTATCTGTCTCTTGCCGGTCAGATCGGCCTGATTTTTATCCTGCCCCTGATCTGGGCCGGCAGGGTCGAGATTCCTCTGCTGCCGGTAATACTTCTGGCCATTGCACCCAGTGTGAGTATGTTGATGCAGATGGCCCTCTCCCGGCGCCGCGAATATGAAGCAGATCTTGGCAGTGCCCGGCTGATCGGCAGTCCGGATTACCTGATATCTGCGCTGAGCAAGCTTGATTTTTTTCAAAAGCAGATGCTGCACTGGTACAGACTGCCCCTGGCAGCACCCGGCCAAAATGACCTGCTGAACACCCACCCGCCTACCCAGAAAAGGATCGCGCGGCTCAGATCCCTGAGACAGGGCAAACCTGGTGCAGCCGCCTTTAGAAGGTCACATCCCCTGCTGTCAGCAAACCGGGGATTCAGCAGGAGCCAACTGCCGGGTTATTTTTTCAATGCCTGATCAAGATCTTTAATCAGATCTCTGGGATTTTCCACGCCGGCAGACAGACGCAGCAGGTTATCTGTAATACCCTGCCGGATTCGCACTTCTGAAGAAATCTTTGCATGGGATGTTCTTGCAGGATCACAGATTGTTGACTCAACACCGCCCAGGGATACAGCCGGGATGATCAGATGGAGTTTTTTCATGAAATGGTCAACAGAAGACTCATCATTTTTTAATTCAAACGCAAGCATGGCGCCAAACCCGGTCATCTGTTCTTTTGCCGTACGATGTCCCGGATGATGTTCCAGGCCGGGATAGTAAATCTGCTGCACACCCGGGTGGTCATTGAGATATTCTGCAATTGCAAATGCATTTTGACTCTGCTGTCTGACGCGCACAGCCAGTGTCTTCAGGCTGCGTTCCAGCAGATAGCAGGTGAACGGATTGATATTCCCGCCAAAATTGGTCGCGGTTTTTCTGATCTTGCTGCAGAGGGCAGCACTTGATGAAACAGCGCCGCAGGAGAGGTCACTGTGACCGCCCAGGTATTTGGTTCCGCTGTGAAGGACAATGTCAACCCCCAGCGGTACCGGATTCTGATGAATGGGGGTGGCAAAGGTATTGTCAATAATTGAAATACAGTTGTGCTGTGAGGCAATTCCCGCCACTTCCCGGATATCAATAATGCTCAACAGCGGATTGGTGGGCGTTTCAATATAGATAATCCGCGTTTCAGGCCGGATGGCGGATTCAATGGCTGCGGGCTCGGTCCTGACAAAAGAATAGGTGATGCCGAAACGCTCAAGAAAGAGCTCGACAAAGGCATGGCTGCCCCCGTAGATTTCATCCTGAAGAATCACGTGATCGCCTTTTTTTAAAAAGGTAAGAAAGGTGGTGCTGATGGCAGCCATGCCTGAAGAAAACACAATGCTCTCTTCAGCCCCCTCCAATTCGCTGAGTTTTTGTTCAATCACCCCCTGATTCACGGTGTTGAAATATCTTGGATATGCCACATCCTCAATATCGAGATATTCATGGGCGGTTGAAGGGAAGATCGGTGTGTTCACGCCTCCTGTGATCCGGTCCACCCGATGACCCGTATGAACGCATTTGGTTTCTGTTTTCATCTTTTTCCTTTCCAGTTCAATGCCAGTACAAATCAATGGGGCATGATACTGGTTTTCACCATGGTTTGAAAGGATATCATG
>CAZLNA010000158.1:2525-5603 GCA_964560485.1 uncultured Desulfobacula sp.
CTGTCAATCCTGGCGACTGTCGCTTTGCCGTTTTTCTTCGGCTGCTCTTCTGCACCGAAAAAACCGAAAACCATGGCACCGAAAGACTATTCCTACATGAAAGACTACCTGAACTGGCATATTGTAAAAAAAATGAGGCAGAACAAGGTGGTCGGGTTGAGTATCGCCGTTGTAGATGATGAAAAAATCATCTGGTCAAAGGGCTTTGGTTTTTCAGACAGAGCCGGAAATAAGGCGGCTGATGCAGATACCATATACCGGATCGGATCAATTTCCAAGGTCTTTACCGCTATCGGGACCATGCAGCTGGCAGAAGCCGGAAAGCTCGACCCGGATGCACCGATTCGAACCATTCTGCCCGAGTTCTCCATCCGGTCGCGTTTCAACAGCACAGACGGCATCACTCCTGCCACGATCATGAGCCATCACGCAGGTCTTCCCTGCGATGTCTTCAAAGGATGGACAAGTGAATCGGATGCATCGCTTCTCACCCGCCTGGCCGAAGAATATACAACCTATCCGCCCCGGACCATTTCCAGCTATTCCAATGCCGGGGTTTCCCTTCTTGGACTGGCCATTTCAAGGATTGCGGGTGAAGATTTTTCCAGCCATATGGACCGTGCCGTCTTCACTCCCATGGGAATGCACCATACCTCCTTTTCCCTGAACCCGGCAATCGAAAAACAATTGGCCAGGGGCTATGCCGGTAAAAAAGAAAAAAAGCAGCTCCCGATCCGTGACCGCGCCGCAGGAAGCGTTTACTCCAGTGTGTCCGACATGAGCCGGTTCATGCAGGTGATTTTAAACCAGGGCCAGATGGAGAATGCCAGCCTCATCTCCGCCGGGACCCTGGCCAGGATGACCCGCCCGCAAAACCAGGGGCTGCCGCTTGATTTTGGCTTTCAAACAGGTCTGGGATGGTGTCTTGACGGGTTCCCGGTTCCCGGTGCCAAAAAGGTGATATGGCACAATGGCGGCACGTTTCTGTTCAACAGTCACATGGCCCTGCTGCCGGAAAAAAAGCTCGGCGTGATCGTACTCACCAACTCAGCCGAGGGCGCCGCCATTGTCGATGATATCAGCATCAGGGCGCTCGAACTCGCCATGACCGCCAAATACGGTCCAGGTGCTGTACCGGCGGTACCCGCTGAAACAAAGGAAAAAAGACAGACCCGTTTTGACCCGGCACAGATTTCAAAACTGGTGGGAGATTACGGGTCGCCTGACGGGATTTTCACCATAGCGGAAAAAGGCGGGCGCCTCTTTACAGACGCTGACGGCCAGCGATTGCGCCTGGTCCGGTATGAAAGCGGCAGAATCGGTGTTCAGATGATGCTGTGGGGCCTTTTCCCCATCTCTGTCAAAGAACTGGATGATCTGCGTTTTTCCCTTGAAACAGTTGACCATCAGGACATTATAGTCCTTCACACACAGGGCATATCATTCCCCCTGGCCAAAAAAATCATTCCTGCACCGCTGCCTGGCGCCTGGGCCGGCATGGCCGGCGAATATGAGGTAATGACCCCGGATCCGGATCTTAACCCGCAGAACATTGTGTTAAAAGTGGAGGAGAAAGCCCTGGTCCTTTCCATGGAAATCCCCACCCTTCAGGATGAATTGTTTGAGGTCTATTTCCAGCCGGTTTCCTCTTCAGATGCGGTCACCCTCGGCATTGGCCGGGGCGCCGGCGAAACGCTCCGCATCACTGATATTGGGGGGCATCCCGGCCTTCATTTCAGCGGGTTTTCATTCAAAAAGAAGACAACCCTGTAAGACAGACAGGCAAATGGTATTGTTTTGGTATCCTTTGAATGATGGTTGGTGTCGGTGGGAGATATGACGGCCTGAATTTTGTCTTGACGTCCTTTATCACGCCTTGTTACATATTTCTGGTTTTGGAAATCCAAATGCTTTCTCTGGTGTAACGCACGGTTACCCAGATCCCTGCTGCGGGTAAGGGATGCGAGACCCTGCAACTGCCTTGAGTCGCCATGAATAAATAAGGAGAAGACCATGACACCAATCCGCCTTAAAAACCTCATCTTCCTCTGTATTATCTGCCTGGCTGCGGCGGGCTGTACCGCCTCTCTGTCCGGCACCCTGTTTCAGCAGACCCGGAACAACCAGCTGGCAGAATTCAAGGCAAGCATTGACCAGAACCAGGGGGACATATTCAAAAACTCTGACACCCTTTACCAGAACCTGTTCTGGGCTGTAACCGAAGCGGTTGCAACAGACAACACCCCTTTTCTGGCCTACCTTCTCGAAAAAGGACTCTCCCCGGATTTTGTCTATCGAAAGAACTACGAGTATCGGGGTGCCAAATGTATCAAAGGCATCCCCCTGATTTCCGCGGCCCTGTTCGGCCATGTCAAGACAGCAGCGCTCTTTCTCGATAAAGGTGCGGATACACAGATGCGCGGCTGTGACCGTGAGACAGCCCTCATCATGGCCTGCGAGAGCTATATCGGTGAGACACGGATTAAAGAGCTCACTCACCTGGGCCATTACAAAAAGTACAGCCGGGAACAGCTCATGACCAACAAGCTCAGGATCGCCCGGATGCTCATTGACAAAGGCGCCCGTATTAACCAGGCCGACGATAAAAACCGGACCGCCCTGTCAGTGGCAGTCGATCGCCATTTTTACGACATGGTGGTGATGCTGGCCAAAAACGGTGCCTGGCTCTCCACCAGACCGGGCATACCGTCTGTACTTGGAATAGCAGCCGGAAAAAAGGATGCAAAGATGGTCAATCTGCTGCTCTCTCTCAATGCCGACGTGAATGATTCAGCAGACGGGAAGACCAGTGATGCGCTCATGATTGCAGCCTCAGGAAAAGATAAAAAAATGACAGATCTGCTCATGGAAAAGGGGGCAAGGGTCATGTCCTTTTCTGAAAATATTATGCTCCTTGATCAGGCTGTCGCAGCCCGGTTTATCCTGGACAGGTTTGAAGACAGGCTGTCCGGAGAACAGAAAGCCTATTATATCCGGATCTTGAATCAGACCCTTGAAAAGGCCGTCCCCCTTTACCAGAACCTGTCCCGGTATGGATACCTTCAGTCGGTCTACATG
>CAZLNA010000159.1:0-5538 GCA_964560485.1 uncultured Desulfobacula sp.
GCCCAGAGATGGAGAAATTGATGGGAAAGACTACTTTTTTATCCCTTCAGTTGCGTTTAAGGAAAAGATCAGTCAGGGACAATGGCTTGAATGGGCCAGGGTTCATGACCACTATTATGGTACGGACCGGCATTTTGTCCAGTCGTGCTTAGCCCAGGGCAGATCCCTGCTTCTCGATATTGATGTCCAGGGAGCAGACCAGGTCATGACTTCAAATCTTGATCCGGTAACAATTTTTATTCTGCCGCCCTCCATTGAGGTGCTGGCCCACCGGCTGGAGAAAAGGGCAACAGATCGCCCGGAGGTTATAAAAAAACGCCTGGAAAACGCAGCATCAGAGTTGGCCAGGGCAGGGCACTACAGATATCAGGTGGTCAACGATCGCCTTGAACAGGCCCAGTCAGATCTCGTTGATATTGTGAAGCAGGAGATGGGTCTGTGAACCGGCGACAACAGGGCCATTCAGGCAGAAAACCGTCACGCCGGGCAAAAGAACCGCAGTTGTTCAAAAAAAATGATCTCCTCTATGGATTCCATCCGGTCTGCGAAGCGTTGAGAGCCGGCAGGCGGGATATCCATAAACTATACATCTCCCAGTCCCGGAAACCATCACGGGCAAGCCGCCTGCAGAATCTGGCCGAGGAAAAAAATATCCCGGTTGAAACCATGGCAGTGGAAACCCTGGATAAGATGACACGGTCTGCCAATCATCAGGGCATAGCGTTGGCGGCAGGTTCTTTGCCGCTGCCAAAAGCCGGTGACGTCATTCCCATGATCAACGCAAGGTCAGATCCCAGTTTTATTCTTGTGCTTGAAGGGATTGAAGATCCGAACAACATGGGCGCACTGATCCGCACAGCCCTCTGTCATGGTGTGGATGACATCCTGGTACCTAAGGACCGCTGCGCCGGCCTGTCCCCTGCTGTATCAAAAAGTTCAGCCGGCGCCATGGAGCACGCCAGTATATTCAGTATCACCAATACCGCATCGATTCTAAAGTCCCTGAAAGATTCCGGAATATGGGTGTTCGGCCTTGATGCGGATTCAGAAACCATGCTTTTTGATGCCGACTTGACCGGGGGCATTGCCCTGGTGATCGGCGGGGAGCACAAAGGCATCCGTCCGGGCGTTAAAAAGGAGTGTGATTTTCTTTTATCAATACCCAACAAGGGGCGGATTAATTCATTGAACGCATCTGTGGCAGGCGGTATTGCCATGTATGAAGCGCTTCGTCAGAGAGGATAACAGCTTGGGGAAACGGTTTGCGGCCCGGGCAGCGGCTGCTGTCTCAGGTGCTTTACAAAAAGGGGCCTGTATCCTTGAATCCTGGTTTTTTCCACCGCAATGCCTGGGTTGTAAAAGCTATCTTCATCAGCTGTCGACTGATGCTGAACCGCATCCTTTGAGCCTCTCCCAGTGTTTTTGCCGTGCCTGCCTGTCAGAGGGAGAGCATCCCATCCGCCCCCCCTATTGTACCAGATGCGGTGTCCAATTACCCCACGGTCATACCCGGAACCACACCTGTGGTGCGTGTATCAAAAAACCGCCGCTGCTTGAGAAAGTCCGGGCGGTGTTTTCCTACGAAGGAATTATCCGTAAAGCCATTCCCATGTTCAAGTACCGTTGTGCACTTAACCTGGCGCCGGTTTTTGAAGCCCGTCTTTTTGAATCTTTTCTGCAGCATTTTGATCATCCCGAAGAAACAGCAGGGGTGGATATGATTATCCCCATACCGCTTCACCTGTCAAAACTGCGTCAACGCGGGTTCAACCAGGCCTATCTGCTGGTAAGGCATTTCAGACACTTTTATTACCGTCGAAGAGACCGGTATCGTCAATGGCAGATAAATCTGGATGCCTTGAACCGCCAAAAACGAACACCGTCCCAGACCGGCCTGACTGAAAACCAGCGCCGGAAAAACCTTAAAGGTGCATTTTGCATAAATGAACCAGAGCAGGTAAAGGGTAAATCCATTCTTCTGGTGGATGATGTGCTGACCACTGGGGCCACATGCGGTGAGGCTGCCCGCCTGCTTCTCAGGCACGGTGCTGAATCCGTATCCGCCCTGGTGCTGGCCAGAACCTGACGGCGCTGCATCTGTCAGGTCTGTGAGTTATCCTCAACAGATGTCCGGATGAACTGGACCAGGCATAGAGAAACAGCGCTGAAACCTGCGCCGGCCAGAAAGGGGATCTTGTAATCTACCATCCACAGCAGGCCGCCGATGAGCGGCAGCACCACAGCAGCAATATGGTTAATGGTAAAGCCGACAGCAGCACTTGGGGCGATATCCTCAGGTTCGGCAATTTTCTGAAAATAGGTCTTTATTCCTGTGGCAAAACTGAAGAGGATATGGTCTGCGACATAAAGGATACCCACCAGGGTTTTACTGTCCACAGTGGCATAAGAGATGAAAACAAGGATGAGGAAAAAGTACTCAAGTGAGA
This sequence comes from uncultured Desulfobacula sp., assembly GCA_964560485.1. GTDB lineage: Bacteria > Desulfobacterota > Desulfobacteria > Desulfobacterales > Desulfobacteraceae > Desulfobacula. The sequence continues at coordinate 2,448 of CAZLNA010000159.1, forward strand.
GCAGTTTGCGTTCTCCGTAGCGGACAATGAATTTTCCGATCAGCGGATTGATAAAAAAATTAATGATGTTGTTGATCAGAAAGAGAAGGGTGACTTCCTGGACGGAAAATGAAAATTTTTTAACCAGGAGAAAGACGGCAAAGGCAATGAATATCTGCCGGCGCGCCCCTGCCATAAATGTCAGAAAGTAAAACAGCCAGTACTTTTTTTTCAACACCATTTTTTTTTTCTGCCGGGGCATCCCTTCTTTTTCCGGAGTCCGGGTAAACGCCCACAAAGCACAGGCGCAGATCACGATTCCGAATAAAAGGTAAATCGCCTGATAGCTAAGTCGCGGTGCAATGAAGAAAATGACGATTCCGACAATCACATTGGCAGCTGCGGCAAAGCTGCCCTGCATGCTGAAAACATGTGGAGAACTCAGTTTATCAAAGTATTGCAAGGTCAAAGACTGGTTGCAGGTTTCATAATAGTGGAATCCAAAGCTCATGACCAGGGTGGTGAAAATCAGGCCGGAAAAACTGGGCAGCAGACCCGTGAGCATAACACCGGCACCGAGAAAAAGGATTGAAAGTGCTGCCAGCCGGTGTTCTTTGATGATCAGAATAACATAGGTGACCAGCAGGGCCAGAAAGCCCGGGATTTCCCTGACAGATTGAAGTGCACCAATGTGGTGCCCGTCCAGGCCCACCACATGAACGCTGAAGTTGTCAAAAAGCGTCCGCCAGCACTGGAGTCCGGCTGTTGAGCAGATGGTGAGCACAATGAGATAAAGGTACATCGGCTCTTTTTTATAAGAGGCCATCGATTCCGGTTCAGGCTTTTATCTTTTTGATAATCTTTTTTACGGCTGTTTCAGCGGTTTCGCCAAAAAGGGTCTCGATCTCAACAAGGTTCAGATAACGGTCATCCCATTGAATGTTGTCACTCTCAAGAATCCAGTCTTTGAGCCGGTTGTACTTTCCGCCCAAAGCCTTGATTTTTTTGAGCAGCGGCACCTGGTCAGAGGTTTTGAACTTGATATTCAAGGAGAGGATAAACTCAATAATGTTGGGGGTCGCCGGATTTGACGAGATGACCGGAATAACCAGTATATCCTTTTTATCTTTCCGGCCTTTGCCGATGTAGACATTCCCCTCCCTGACAATAATGTTTTTTGTTCCTTTCAGCCTGGGATCCTTTTCCACCCTTGAGTGGTCTTTTTTCAATTTTCCGGTTTTGTTGACAACCTTGATCTGAGTGGCATCTGTGACCTCGCCGAGCAGGCTCAAGCCTGATATCTGGTAGAGGAAAGCGCCCCTGATGTCGGCAACCACCTCCTGCAGGTTTTTAATGACCAGAACATTTTTGTTTGTCAGCTGAGATATCTGGATTTCATTGGCAGCCAGCTCATCAAAGACCAGACCTTCAAATTTTTCACTGATCCGGCTGGTTCCCACGGTAACGGTTTTGGCCTGGTGTTTAATCGCATCCACCGGCCGCGCCATGGTATTGATGGCCTCTGACACATTTTCAAAAAAGGTGTCCAGCATATTGGTGGGAGTCCCTTTGGTTTGAAAATCAATTTCAAAGTCAGACACAGGCAGCCGACCGGAGAGGAATTTAAGCAGCAGGGTAATATTGGCGGCATTATCAAGTCCCATGGCTGCCGGGAAATCTCCCTGCCGCCGTTTTTTTGCAAATCTGGTGTCAAACTCTGCCACCCGCTCCCTGAATTTCTTTTCAAGCAGGATTTCATACATATCATGTCCCATGGTGGCATACTCATCCAGAAGGTCTGATATCTGTTCTTTTCCGTGGTACATGAACCGTGACCCTTCATTTATGGCAAGGGCGGCATAATATCCCCATATGTGGCCCACAAGGGTGTTCAGGATGGGTGCGAAATGTTCCTGTGTGGAAGGAATGTGAAAAATATCCTTGGCATAGGGAGCGAACCGCTCCTCGCCCTGGGTGGTGATGACCACAGGCGTGGCTTTGTGAGCATGAAAAATTGCGGTATCCTTTATGATGTCCCCTAATACACTTTCCCTTGTGCCTGCAGCGCAGATAATGATCAGCGGCTCACTGGACAGGTCAATATGTTTTTTATCTTCTACAAAATCAGAAGAGATGGTCTTATAACATAGTTCGGACAATTTGATACGGATTTCATCCGCACTGGTCTTGTTGGCCCCGGATCCCACTGTGGCCCAGTAGTTTTTTGAAACCGCCAGGCGAAAGGCAGATTCTTTGATCTGTTCTTTCATACCCAGGATGGTCCGCATTTTTTCCGGCAGTGCAGAAAGCTCATTAATCTGTTCAGCAATGAAATCCGTTTTTCTCAGCCCTGCTGTGGCAGCCAGGTGAAGTCCCAATATGGCACCGGCTGTAATCTGGGAATAGAACGCCTTGGTGGACGCCACCGACATCTCAATATCCCTGCCTGCACTCGTATACAGAACCCCGTCTGTTTTGAAGGTCAGGTCTGAATCCCTTCGGTTGACAATACAGAGTGTTCTGGCGCCCTGGGCACGGACCATGTCAACCGTCCGGTTGGTATCGGTGGTGGTCCCGGACTGACTGATCGCAATCACAAGCGTATTTGCCATGGCGGTTTTATCAGAATCATTTTCAGCAATGGAAAAGCCGGATAATTCAGAAGATTTAAGGGCCCGGATTTCTATATCCGCATCTCCCATATAATACCGCAGCAGGTCTGCACATCCCTGAGCAGCAATCCCGGCTGTTCCCTGGCCAATAAAGCAGATTTTTCTGATTTTTTTATTTTTGACATCCTGCTCAATGGCCTCCGGAACAACAGATCTGTCAAGTGTGATGTTATACAGCTTGGTTTTGTCGGATTGTTTGAATTTATTTTCAAGGGTTTTTTCAACAGAACCGGGTGATTCTGATATCTCTTTGAGAAAATAATGCGGATAATTCTGGCGGTCAATATCCCTTGATGTGATCTGGCTGGTCATGACCTGGTCCTGTGCAATCTGGATGGGGGTATTGTCATAATAATGGGATGAAATACCGGAAACACCGCCTTCAGATGCCTGGTCCAGCACCACTATCTGTCCTTTGTCTTCTCCATTGAGTTTAATGT
>CAZLNA010000160.1:0-5531 GCA_964560485.1 uncultured Desulfobacula sp.
CAGTACCGGCGTGGTCATCGACGATTACAAAGAAGTTCCGGGCTTTGATGAACTGGCTTTCAACGACGGATTCATCACCAAGGGGGAACGCGAAAAGGCGCTGGAAGAGCTTGAGGAGAAAGAATCACAGATGGCCACCGGCCTGACCATTGACAAGGTTCTGGTTCAGAACAATTTTCTTCGGCGCCAGGATTTAAGCCGCCTTTTTGCCAAGCTTGCCATGATTGAAACCCGGCTGCTCGACCGTGAACTGGCCAAAATGATCATCAACCGTGAACTGGCCAATAAGAAAGATGTTGACCGGGCATTCAGGAAACAGCTCAACAACTTTGAAGACAGCGGGGTGGCCCAGCTTATGGCCGATATCCTGGTGGAATCTGAAATCATCTCCCAGGAAGTCAGGGATGAAGTCATGGCTGCCCAGGACCGGACCGGGAAAAAGAAAAATATTGACGAAAGCAGCCAGTTTTCATCTGAATTCGGTGCCTTTGTCGACCTGCAGGTCTCTGAAGACCGGGTCCAGGCCTGGATCCGGGTCCCAAAAACCGCCCAGGGGTCTTCGGATATCCAGCCCATCAAAGACCTGATCAAGAAACGGGGCATCAAATACGGGGTCGTGGAAGACCTTGCCATCAGGAAATTCCTGAAAGAATGCACCGACCCCCATGAAAAATTTATCATCGCCCAGGGGATCCCGCCCAGCGTGGGGCAGCCCGCCTATATTGAATATCACTTCAAAACAGAGGCAGATACGGCCGGCGTCATCAATGAGGACGGATCCATCGACTTTACCGCCCGTGGTGAATCGCCCTATGTCAAGCGCGGTCATCTTCTGGCGGAAAAACACCCCATGCAGCAGCCCAAATCCGGGATGGATGTGTTTGGCGAAACCCTGCTGGTGGGGGATGTGGATGATGTCCCGCTTGAAGGTGGTGACGGCACCGAACTCTCAGAAGACGGACTGAAACTGACCTCCACCATCACAGGCCAGCCGAGCATCGATATCAAAGGTGTGATTTCCGTGCTTGAATCCTTTACTGTCAATGGTGATGTGGACTTTAAAACCGGCAATATCAATTTTAACGGCAATGTGGTGGTCAAAGGAACGGTCAAGGAAGGCTTTACCGTAGAATGCGAGGAGCTGATTGCCAATGAAATCAATGGCGGGATCATCCGGATACGAGGCGATCTTAAGGTCTCCAACGGTATCGTGAACTCAGATGTGCAGACCGAAGGCAGTATCCAGGCCAAATTTTTAAACAAGGTCAAACTTTTCGGTTACGGGGACATGATGATCACCCGTGAAATCATGGAATCCCACATTGCCATCAGCGGGGGGCTGAACAACGAGTCCGGCCGGATCACCGCCTCTACCATTGCAGCCCGGAAAGGGATGAGCGTCAAACAGATCGGCACGGACAAGGCCGAATATTCAACGGTAAAGGCAGGGGCTGACGATCATATCCGGTGGATCGCGGAAAAATACGACAGCCAGATTGAAGAAAAACAAAAAGAGCTCGATGTTACTGTGGCCCAGAAAATGGAATACGACGAAACCTATAATGCCTATCACGTGGATATTGCCAACCAGACCTTTGCTCAGGAAAAAATCACCAAAAAAATGGATTTCCTTGAAAACCAGATGGCTGAAGTCAGTGACAAGGAAGCCAAAGCCAATATCGTCAAAGAGCTTAAAGAGCTGGAAACAACCATTGCCCAGGCTGACGAACGGATCAAAGCCATTTTTGAAGAACAGGATATTTCCCAGCAGCGTGCCAGTGACTGCGAAAAAAAGATCGAGGAGATCACCCTGGCCATCAAGGTCATTGAAGATGAAAAACAGAAAATTGTCGGCCGGCTGGAACGCGAGGACTGCCTGCCTGAGCTCAAAGTTACCAAGAGAGCCTACACCGGTACACGGGTCACCGGCACTGAAGCCTCCATGATCCTCAAACAGGACATGGGTGCCTCAAAATTCACGGAAATTGACTCGGACAGCCCTGACGGCGGAAAACAACTGATCCACCAGACCATAAACGTATAAAGGAAGCTGCTCATTTCCAGTGAAACCCCCGCATACCGGATTCAACTGACCGAGCCTGTGGACAGCCTCTGCGAAGCGTTGCAGACTTTGCTGACTGAAGCCGGCCACACTGTGGCAGTGTTCAAAACAGCAGATGAGGCTCTCAAGGACCTGGCCGAAAATCAGAAAACACCTTACCCCCTGATCATTGCCAATTTCCAGATCAATGAGGTGGCGGGCGGTGATTTTCTTAGAAAGGCACGTGAAATCAGCCCGGACAGTCAGCGGTTGCTCATGGCAGACGCCAGCCAGATCGAAAAACTGGTGGATGCCATCAATAAAGCAGCCATCCATGCCTGCCTGACTCTGCCGCTGAACATGGAAGACCTTATCAACCAGGTCCGCCTTTGCGGCCAGCAATACGATGATAATCTCAAGCAGAAAAACCTGAAACGCCTCACCCAGCGCCAGAACAAACAATTGTTCCAGATCGCCAGCAATTTCAAAAAAAAGGATGCTCTGAACATCAAGCAATTGGATTTAAAGGACAAAGAAATCCGGGTCCTCGAATCGCGGATCCAGTCTGCCGGCGGCAGTCTGCTCCCTGATACGCCGCCGACCCTGAAGGCGATCCTGGATATGCGCGATGTTCTGTTGTCTCCTGAAGCCCTTGCAAAAGAATTTGAAACCATCAAAGAACAGGTCCGCCAGATTCTCGAAACAGCCACCTCACAGCACTATATCAGCATTCAACAGCTTGACTATAAAGATATGCTCAATCCCGGTGCCCCCCTTGAACAGATGAAGACCGTCAGTCAGCAGACCCTGTCCCTTATCATGGAAATGTTTGAAAAGGGGAAACTGCCGAGCAGTGCCAAAGCCCAGACCGAAGTCCGTGATGTTGTTCTGGATGACCAGTTTGAGGTCAGCCTGTCTGAAAACAGCACCCAGGCCTATATCAAGGTCAGAACGGATGACACCAGGACCCTGAGCCTTGCCCATGTCAAACAATTTCTGGAAAAAAACAAGATCATCAACGGGGTTAAAAATGATACCGCCATCATGACATGGCTGAAAGCAGCAGATCCTGAGGATGACGCCTTTCTCATCGCCATGGGAAAAGACCCGAAGATGCCCAGGAATGCAACGGTTAGATACCATTTCCCCACGGATTATCTCCATGCCGGCAAGGTCAACGATGACGGGTCCATCAATTTCCAGGATCGCGGCGATGTCCCCTATGTGGAGGAGGAGGCCTTTCTTGCGGCCAAAGAGTTTATGCAGGAAGGCGCGCCCGGCATTAATGTCCATGGCCAGGAAATACCAGTGGACGACCCTGTGGACGCAACCTTCTGCGCCGGGCCGGGGGCGCGGATAAGTGAGGACGGCACCCGGATATATGCGGCTACATCGGGCCAGCCCCATCTGGATGCCATGGGAAATGTGTCAGTCTGCCCGGAATACAAACTCACCGGGGATATCGGTTTTGAAACCGGGAATGTCAATTTTGACGGAAACGTTGTGGTTTCCGGAAAAGTCAAACAGGGGTTCAGGGTTCAGTGCGCCTCTTTGACAGCAGAAGAAATCCAGGGCGCAGAAGTGGATATCACGGGTGATCTCAACGTCTCTATGGGCATCGTGGATACCGAACTGGTCAAGGTCAAAGGGTCGGTACAGGCGAAATTTATCCATAACTCAAAAATAAATGCCTTTGGCGACCTGATCATCCAGAAAGAGATTGTGGATTCCACCATCTATTTAAGCGGTGCCTGCATCAATGAAAACGGGTCTATCATCAACTCGCAGATATCTGCAAAAATGGGGATCAAGGCCGGATCCATCGGCAACCCCTCTTCAAAACCTTCCCGGCTGACGGTTGGCGTGGACGAACATGCAAAACTGCTCGTGGCCAAGGTGGATGCCAAACTCAACCGGAACAATCAGGCGTTCAGGGAATTGAAAGACGAGGTGACAGAGCTTGAAAAAGAAGACCAGAAACTGCATGCTGAGATCGCGCAGCATGCCCATGTCCAGGACCGGTCCCAGCTTCAGCTCAAAGATATTGAAAGCAAGATGGAAAATCTCAAAGCCTCCGGAAACATGTCAGCCTACCAGAAAGTGGTAAATACCGTGGAAGAAATTAAGAAAAATGCGGCAAAAGCGGAAGAAGAAATCAATAAGGGCTTTGACCGCCAGGATGAGATCTCCATTGAAATTGGCCAGAAAAACAGCCGGATCAAGGAATTTGAGGCGCAGAACAGTCTCTACCAGGATGAAAAAAACAGGATCCTTGAATTTTCAAACAAAAAAGAACCCCTGCCCGAAGTGGCCATCGCCCGAAAGGTGGAGTCCGGGACCAGGATTTTCAGCGAGAATGCCTCTTTGACCGTTTACAACGCCACTTCCCGATGCCGGATCCGTGAATACAATAAAACCCCTGAAGGTGTCGGCGGAATCCCCATTTATGAAATCAAAGTGGGTGAATTTTAGCCCCGCCGCCGGTACTACTGGCCAGGCAGTGAAATTTTAAAAGTCGTTCCCTTTCCCACTTCACTTTCAACCTGAATACTGCCCTGGTGCTCTTCTATGATATTGTACGCGATATTCATCCCCAGGCCGGTTCCTTTGCCGATCTCCTTGGTGGTGAAAAACGGATCGAACACTTTTGACAGGTTTTCTTGAGCAATCCCGCAGCCATTATCAGAAATATTCACCTCGACACGGTCACCGGCCTGACGGGTGGCAATGGTGATTTGTCCTTTTTCTTCAATGGCCTGGGCAGCGTTCACAAGGATATTCATAAAGACCTGGTTCAATTTCTGGGGATATCCTTTGACCATTGAAATTTCACCGTAATCCTTGGAGACCTCGGCCTTGTATTTAATCTCGTTGTAGACCACATTCAATGTGGAATCGAGCCCGCTGTTCAGATCCACCAGCATCTCCTTGTCATTACCGGGATGGGCAAAGCTTTTCAAATCACCGACAATGCGACCTACCCGCTGGGTGCCGTCTTTGCAGTCATTCAACAGTTCAGGAATATCCTCTTTAAGGTAATCAATTTCAATCTCCTGCTCAAAGGCCTCAATTTCACTTAGCTGGGTCTTGATATCATCGGAAAACCCGGACGATACTGATTTCAGAGATTTTTGAAGCGCCTGATAGCGCTCAATCAAGGTTTCAACATCTGTCATATAATCGCTGAGTGCATCCAGGTTGCTGCCGATAAATCCGATGGGATTATTGATCTCATGCGCAACGCCCGCAGCCAGCTGCCCGATGGAGGCCATTTTTTCAGACTGCAGGATCTGTCCCTGGGTGGCTTTCAATTCGGCGAGGGTCTTGTCCAGGCTCTGGTTTTTCCTGATCAGCTCACCCTGCATGTCATGATGCCGGCTTTCAAGCTGAATAATCCGTTCCCCGTTTTTGATCCTTGATCGCAGCTCGTCCGGCTTGAACGGCTTGATAATATAATCATCTGCACCCGCCTCAAAAACCTCCACCAGAT
>CAZLNA010000161.1:0-5527 GCA_964560485.1 uncultured Desulfobacula sp.
GTTCCTCCCTGAATAAAATATTCCCTTTTGTCTGCCCTTGTTGGCTTTTATGTCCACCTGCTACCTTTATCGAATCAATCTTCTGGTTTTCAATTTTTTTGTGGGCCTGTGCGATTGTCAGTTTGACGCATTGCCTTGGCAGCCGCAGCTGTTTCCAGTTATTTTTAAGCAGGTTGACACCACAGGGGGAGGACAAGATGAAGTTCATGCAGATTAAGGGGAGAGAACGATCTGCAAGGCAATAACCGGGCAATGGTCAGCTGGGTTGCCGGCCATTGCCCGGAAGACGGCACTCTTATGCTATGAATAAACAGGAGGGTTCCAATTATCCGTCTGATCTGAATAAAAGCAAAAAGGCCGTGACAGAAATCATGCCGGCGTTTTTATGACTGGATGAACAATTTTAAATTATCGATCTGATCCACGTCTTCAGTTTCCATCACTTCGATGATATCCTTGTGCATCCGCTTTTTCAGTTCACCAAAAATCCCCCGCTGTTTGGCAAAGGTTCTGGCAAATGCAAGCGCATCTTCCATGAGCATTTCAGCATTATCACTGGCCTTGACAATGGCATGGCTTGCTTCGAGCTCTTCTGCACCCAACCGTTTCCCGGTCAGGATCATTTCATTGAATTTGTATTCCGGGATCGCTTTTCGAACAAATTTGATCATACCGGGAAGAAAGGGGATATTGATATCGACTTCAGGAAAGCAAAAAAAGCCTTTATCTTTTTTCATGAACCTGAAATCGCAGGTGCACGCCAGCATGGCTCCGTTCCCAAATGCATGGCCGTTAATGGCCGCAATCACGGGAACTGGCAGCAGCAGCATCCGTGCGAAAATTTTATTAATGCCATGTAAAAAAGATTTCATGGTATCTAAATCCTGATCATTGAATGCCGCTCCAAGCCAGTCCAGATCAATTCCCTGGCAGAAATTTTTCTCATCATTGGACGTCAGAATCACTGAAAAAATATCCGGATCTGCCACGATTTCATCAAGGCAATGATCCATGGCCTGAACAAATTCGGGATTTTGTTTATTCGCGTTGTTGCACATTGTGATGATGCCTACTGTTTCTTGCTTTTCCCACTCAATGACAGCCATGGATGCTCCTTATTCTCTTGAATTAAACATTGTTTACTTTGCAAATCTGTGTTTAATAGAATAAAAGAATTAACTACTAAATTCAAGTATAAACCGGATCAAAATAAAAATCACTTTGAATTGAACCCGGGATCATTTAAATTAAAAGAATCAGGCTTCCCCGAACACAAAAAAATGATGAAAGAAACAATTATGACCACGCCTTTAAATACTGATGCAGGAATTGATATCCCGTTGATCTGCGGCGCCATGTACCCATGCTCCAATCCCGAGCTGGTGGCTGCAGTTTCAGATGCCGGCGGACTGGGGATTATCCAGCCGGTTTCACTGACCTATGTGCATAAATACGACCTCAGAGAAGGTATCCGGCTGATCAGAAGCCTGACAGACAAACCCGTCGGGTTCAACGCCCTGATTGAAGCATCTTCCAAAGCATATGCCAGGCGGATGAGGGAATGGGTTGACATTGCCCTGGCCGAAGGCGTTCGATTTTTCATCACTGCCCTTGGCAATCCATCCTGGGTGGTGGATGCTGTCCATGCCGCCGGCGGAAAAGTCTATCATGATGCCACCGAACTCAAATGGGCCCGGAAAGCTGCTGACTGCGGTGTAGACGGCCTGATTTGTGTAAACGCCAACGCAGGCGGACATGCCGGGCAGGTAGAACCCGGGCTTTTATTCGAACGGTTGTCCGCTCTGAACCTGCCCCTGGTGTGTGCAGGCGGCATAGGCAGTGAAGCAGATTATGCAGAGGCATTACAAATGGGGTATGCCGGCGTACAGATGGGGACACGCTTTATTGCCTCCCGCGAATGTAATGCCCACCCGGATTATAAAGATGCCATTTTAAGGGCCACAGCAGACGATATCACCCTTACAGAAAAAATATCCGGTGTGCCCGTTTCTGTCATAAGGACCCCCTATATCGAAAAAATCGGCACAAAAGCCGGGTGGCTGGCCAGAAAACTGCTGCGCCACCCCAAAGGCAAGCACTACATGCGGATGTTTTATACCCTGAAATCTGTCTGGCAGCTCAAACAGGCCTCAATGAAAGGCATGAATTACAAAGATTATTTCCAGGCCGGCAAAAGCGTACAAGGCATCACAGCAGTGGAACCGGCAAGAGAAATCGTTACGCGGTTTGACAGGTTTGCAAAAAAAGAGGCGGTCGGTCAAAATGGCTAGCTTTATTTTAAAAGCGTTCCAACCTCATGGTGCGGGTCCGGTTAACATGAACCAATGGATTCTCTTCCCCGGCCGAACCAGGGAGACAGTTGCAAGGCAGGCGGTTGAGAGTGGATGCGCCTACCGGCGCAGGCGTATATGAAACATAGTGCAGGCAGCACTGCAGGCGTTGCTTTGGTGGCGGATCAGGGATGAGAATCTGATTGACAACCCCTTGTTTTTCTGCCAAGCTCCGCATTGGTATGATGCAAATTCCATATAGGAAGTCAACCCATGAATCATAACAGGAAGCGGCTATGATTATTGGCATCGATGTTGGTGGCACGCACACCGATGCTGTTCTGATAAGCAGCAGCGCAATTGAGAAAAGAATCAAAGTCCCCACCGATTATGATGATCTGTTTCACACGATTCTGACAGGTTTCAGCCAGCTGCTGGAGGATATCGATCCCAAAGACATCCAGCGCGTCGTCCTCTCCACTACCCTGACCACCAATGCGATTGTCCAGCAGAATATGAAGCCTGTCGGCATGATTGTTTCAGCCGGCCCAGGCATTGATCCTGAGGCATTTCGGACGGGAGAGCATTACTATTGTGTCACCGGGTCCATTAACCACCGCGGCCGTGAAAAAGCCCCGGTCAATGAAATGGAAATCGAAGATGCTGCAAAAAAGATGAAAGCAGCCGGCATTGAATATGTGGGCGTGGTCAGCAAATTCTGCGTGAGAAATCCGAGCCACGAAATACTGATCCGGCGCATTCTGAACCGGTATTTTAAACGAATTTTCATGGGGCACCATGTATCCGGGAATCTTAATTTTCCAAGGCGGATTGCCACCACTCACCTGAACACGGCAGTCTTTTCCCTGCATAAATCTTTTTTTGAGGCGGTCCAGCATTCTTTAACGGAAAAAGGACTGACTGCCCCCATCCAGATTCTCAAAGCAGACGGGGGAACCATGTCCCTGGAAGCATCCATGGCATTTCCTGCCCAGACCGTGTTATCAGGGCCTGCAGCCAGTATCATGGGAGCTATTCCCTATGCCCCGGAAAAACAGGATGCGATTGTGCTTGATATCGGTGGTACAACAACTGATATCGCTTTTCTGGTAGATAAGGCACCGCTGCTTGAACCTGTGGGTATCCGAAGAGGAAAATACAAAAGCCTGATCCGCTCATTGAGAACCGAATCGCGGGGAATCGGTGGTGACAGTGTTCTCCGGGTAAAAGACGGCAAACTCGCTGTTGGCCCGGACCGACAGGGACCGGCCATGGCTTTTGGCGGACCGGCCCCGACACCGACCGATGCGCTTGTGGTGCTCGGACTCATGAACGAAGGTGATTCAACTGCTGCCCGGGAAGGTATCGGCAACATTGCCCAGTCCCTGGGGATGACGGACACAGATGCGGCCAACCATATTTTCCAGACCTGCTGCAACATCATATTGAAAAAGACCTTTGAAATGATCGACCGGTTGAACACCCAGCCGGTATATACGGTTCATGAGTTTCTTGAAGGCTATAAGATCAGCCCGCGTAAAATCCTTCTGCTCGGGGGGCCGGCCCGATATTTTGCAGAGCGGATCGAAGAAATGTATCATATTAAAACAGATGTGGTTCCCCAGTCCTCTGTGGCCAATGCGATTGGTGCGGCCCTTGCCAGAACCACCTGTGAAGTTTCATTGAATGCCGATACTGAACAGGGTATTTTAACCGCGCATGAAGAAGATTTTGCCGAGCCTGTTTCCAAATCCTTTTCAGAAAATGATCTGCTTGAAACCGCCCGCACCCTGTTAAAAGAAAAAGCCGTGAGCGCGGGTGCACAAAAAGACTATCTCGACCAAATCGAGGTCGTTGAACTTCAGACGTTTAATATTGTCCGCAACTTTTCCCCCAGAGGCCGGATATTCCGCACCAAGGTGCAGATCAAACCCGGCCTGATCACAGGATATGAAAACGTGCTGCAATCGTCTTAAGAGGTTTTTTATGCTGACTGCAAACCATAACACCGGACTGGTTTTCTTTCCCGCCTTTGACTGGGCCATTGATCCGACACATCCGGAAAGAGAAGAAAGGCTTCTTTATACACAGGACCAGGTGACTGAAGAAGGTATTTTCGACATCAACGGGATCATTGAATACAAGCCGGATATGATCACGAACCAGGACATCCGCCGGGCTCACTTCTGCATCCCGGATGAAGCGCGTATTGCAACAGAGTCTCACCTGATCAGTGCCGGCGGTGCCAAAGCCATTGCCGATGCGGTATTGGGCAAGGAAGTCAAGAACGGGTTTGCCCTGGTCCGGCCGCCCGGCCATCATTCCATGAGAGTCTCCCATGGCGGCCGGGGGTTCTGCCACATCAACATTGAAGCCATCATGGTTGAGTATATCCGTTCAACCTACGGTGTCAAACGGATCGCCGTTGTCGATACCGACTGCCACCATGGAGACGGCACCAATGACATTTTCTGGCATGATCCGGATGTCTTGTTTATTTCTCTTCACCAGGACGGCCGGACCATGTATCCGGGTTCTGGTTTCCCGGGAGAAATGGGCGGCCCGAACGCCAAGGGTGCCACCCTGAATATTCCGTTGCCGCCCGGGACCTCCACCAAGGGGTATCTGTATGTCATCAACAATTGCGTACTGCCCATTCTTGAAGAATTCAAGCCAGACCTCATTGTCAACTCAGCCGGTCAGGACAATCATTATACTGATCCGCTGACCAATATGAATTTTTCAGCCCAGGGATATGCCAAGCTGACATCTCTGCTGAACCCGGACATTGCTGTGCTTGAGGGCGGGTATGCCATTGAAGGCGCCCTGCCATATGTCAATCTCGGAATTATTCTTGCCATGGCAGGACTGGATTATTCAGGGGTTGTGGAACCTGACTATGACCCGGACCGACTCAGACAATCCGTTGCCACTACAGATAAAATCAAAAAAACCTGCGATCTGATCAATGAATACTGGGAAAAACGTCATGCATTCAGGCAGGCAGCAGGCAAACCAGGAGACCTTCAGATCAGGCACCGGGAAATTTTCTATGATACGGACAACCTGTTTGAACGCCAGAAAGAAACCGTCCGGATCTGTGACAAATGCGGCGGCAGTTTTGAAATTGATTCCACGGCTGCGCCGGGGCTTCATATCCTTGGGGTCCATATCCCCATAAATGCCTGCAAGGACTGTATTGAAGCCGGATACAAATTTTATGACAAGGCAGATCC
>CAZLNA010000162.1:0-4001 GCA_964560485.1 uncultured Desulfobacula sp.
GAAGGAAACATCAGCACTTCATATGTGCATTGAAAGGTATCATACAGAAATAAACCACAATGTCAAGTAAATAAATGAGTAATGCCAGGATTGCCTTCCTGAGCGATTTCAGGCGTTTTTCTAGCACACCTGCTGCCGGAAAGATATTGACTGTCTCACTTAAAATAAAAACGGATCAAAGTCTATACTTCAGCTATCCTTCCAGGGGCAGGCAGATGGAAAAAATCGTTCCCTCGCCTTTTTTACTTGTAAATTCAACATCCCCATTCAGGAATTTTTCTCCGAGCAGTTTAATGCTGTATGTGCCCAGTCCCCGGCCCGTGCCTTTGGTGGAAAAAGATCTTTGAAAAATCTGTAGTGCAATTTCTTCGGGCATCACTGACGGGTTCTGAACCCAGATTTCAACCTGTTCCTGATTTTTTTTTGAACCGATCGTAATGATTGCCCCGCTTTGTTCCGCTTCCAGCGCATTTTTCACCATATTTCCCACCACCCGGATCAGCAGGCCCGGATCACTGAGGAAATCAACCGACTCACTGCTCTCCGCCACTATGACTGATTTGCCGTTGCACACCTCGTGTTTGGTATAGACGCAGACAACAGACTCGAGTATCTCAAGGGTGTTGACCCTGGACGGATCGATTTGAAGCTCTCCTCTCTCAGCAGCCAGCAGTTCACGCTGGGCCATTATCTCTTCAACCAGGGTCTCTGACGATGTATTGGCCAGGCTCAGGTATTCCGCCATCTCTTCTTTTGAGGCATCTGTCATCATTTCGATCAATCCCTGTATACCGCCGGCCGTATTCAGTATGTCATGAAAAAAAATACGCTCCAGTGCCTCCCGCCGTTTTTCATGGCTCGCATCCCGGGCAATGACCAGTGTAAAAAGGCTGCCTGAAATCTCAAGGGTTTTTGCCCGGATCTGGAACTCAAAAGAATGTTCCTCATCTCCTGACGTCAACCGGCACTGTTCTTCTTTCATCTCGCCCGGTGCAGCCTGGCTCTTTACCATGGCATTAACCGCACCGCATTGCTTGCAATATTTCGTGGTTCCGCAGCCGCCTTCTGACTCGTTTGAGTGAATACACTGAAGCGCTTCTCCCAGCCGCAGGCCCAAAATAGCATCCGGCCGTTCCAGTCCTAAAATGGCGAGCAATGTGCTGTTACAGTAGACAATCTGACGATGGGTATTCAGGATCACAAATGCATCCGGTATGATATAGGTCAACTCCCTGACCAGGGGAAGTTTTCCAGTGGTCTCCACCTCTGAATTCAATTTTTCTTCAGATGCTCTTTCCGGACTTGCAAATTCAGTTTTCATATCATCTCTCCGATCAAAACCGTTAAGGGCTTCCAATACCAAAGAATCCTTGTCAGGCACGACTGTCCAGGACCTGCCGGACCTTGACGGCAAGCTCTGATTTATCCAGCGGTTTCATTAAAAAAGCGGCCACGCCCAGTTCGCGCGCATCGCTTTCAGACATCCGCTCGCTGTACCCGGTACAGATGATGGCCGGCATGTCCGGCCGAAGGGTCAGAACCTGCCTGATCAGCTCATCACCGGGTATCATTGGCATGGCCACATCTGATATGACCAGATCAAACCGCAGAGGATCTTCTTTTATCCACGCCAGCGCTTCTGCCGGATCTGTGGTTGAAACTGCATCATAGCCCAAACCTGTCAAATGAATACGACCCAGTTTGGCAATACCGGGCTCATCATCCACATAGAGGATCTTTTCATGTCCCACAGGCAAAGCGCTTTCTTCTATAATGCCGTTGCCTTTTATCTGCCCGTCATGGGCAGGAAAATGGATAGTAAAACGAGAGCCCTCTCCCATTGTACTGTCACAAGTGATGGTTCCCCTGTGGTTTTCAACGATACCATGCACGACTGCCAGGCCGATACCACTGCCTTTCCCCATTTCTTTGGTAGTGAAATACGGTTCAAATATTCTGTTCAGGGTGTTTGCATTCATACCGCTGCCGTTATCTGCCACTGCAAGCCGGACATATTTTCCCGGTGCCGCTCCGGGTGCAGATGGATCTGCCGGGCTGCTGATATCAGCATTTTCCAGAACAATGTCTACCCTGCCGCCTGACACTGGCAGGGCATCTATGGCATTGCTGCACAAATTGATCAGGACCTGATTGATCTGGGTGGCGTTTGCCTTTATGGGAAAACAATCCTTGGAGAGACGGTCCTGGATATCAAAGTTCGCCGGTGTGGTGGCGCGGATTAATTTGATGGAATCTTTTACAACAGATCTGACGTCAATGGGCTCCTTGGCGACATTATCCTGCCGGCTGAATGTCAGCAATTGTTTGACGATATCCCTGGCGCGAAGACCGGCGATCCGGATTTCCTCTGTATTTTCCCGGCTGAGGCTCGATTCGGGAAGGTCTTCCATGATCAGTTCGTTATTTCCGACAATAATACTTAAGATATTGTTGAATTCATGGGCAATCCCGCCGGCCAGGGTACCGATGGATTCCATTCGCTGCGCCTGCTGCAGTTTGGCTTCAAGCTCTTTTTTCTCTGTGATATCTTCACCTGCGCTCAAATGCCCGATCACCCTGCCGTCCGGATCCGTGAGCACATTATTATGCCAGGCGATCAGCCGTTCTTCACCACTCCGGGTGAGTATGGGGTTTTCATAATATTTTGCAGATCCGACATCACCGCTGAGCAGCTGCTGGGAAACAGGCATCAGCTCTTGTTTCAACCACTGGGGAATAAAATGATCAAACCAGTTTTTCCCTATGATCTCTTTGTGGTCATACCCGAGCAGCTCGCACCCTTTTTTGTTGATCAATGAGACGTCGCCTTCTGGGTCAAGAGCAACAAAAACAACCCCTGCCAGATCAAGATATTGTTCAAGTTTTTCTTTTTCCATCAGAATCTGCTGCTCATACTGTTTTAATGCAGAGATATCTTTGGTAAAGCCAACAAGTTCCACCACATTCCCATACTCATCTTTCAGGGTCATCAAGGAGAGCAGGATATTAACGTCCCGGCCTTTTTTATCAATACAGGTCACTTCAAGGTTTTTCAGCTCTTTTCCGGCTAGAAGGTCATCCATCATGCGGGTTAAAATATGCAGATCTTCTTCTTTGTAGAGAATCTTCACTGACTTGCCGATAACCTCTTCTGGCTTGTATCCGTATAAATTTTCAGCACCTGAATTCCAGAGCGTAATCGCCCCGTCCGGGTCAGTGGTAATGATGGCATCAGACGTCGATTCAACGATCAGGCCGCTTTTTGTCAGAGCAAGTTCGTTTCGTTTGCGATCGCTGACGTCAATACTCGTGGTGGGATAGATTTCTCTGCCGTTTTCGTCATGACTGAGGCGTGCATACATGAGCACGTCAAACAGGGTCCCGTTTTTTCTTTTGGCTTTGTGCTCAAAAATGTGCTCCCCCTTTTCCTGCAACGCCTTTATCACCCTTTCGGGCAGAGACGGATCCTCACACAGGTCAGCCGGCGGCACATCAAGCATTTCCTCTGCGCTGTCATATCCGTACATGAGAACAAATGCCCGGTTGACATAGATCAGCCGGCCGTCCTGATCAATGATGTCAAACCCGCTTAAGGCGTTTTCAATGGCAGCATCCTTAATTTTCAAAGCAGCTTCTGTTTTTTTACGGTCACTGATGTCCACATGGGTGCCCACGATCCTGACCGCCTTTCCCTCTTTGTTGAAAATAGCATTGGCACGACTCAGGATATCCACCCAGTGGCCGTTTTTGTGTTTCATTCGAAACTCAATCTCAAACCGGTCCCGTTTTTTTTGAATCAGCTCCTGCTGCATCTTCCATGACCGCTTGACATCATCCGGATCGGTCAGGGTCTCCCATACGGAAAAATCATTGGGCAGCTCATCATCAGCATAACCGACCAGGCGTTTCCATCCCGGAGAGTAGTAAATTTCACTGGTTTCCAGGTTCCAGTCAAAAAGGCCGTCATTGACAAACTCCATGGCGAGCTGGAATCTTTCTTC
>CAZLNA010000162.1:4101-5521 GCA_964560485.1 uncultured Desulfobacula sp.
CTGTTTCGCATTGGTGCAGACCGAACATCCAGAAATCATCATTCAAGGGTTTCAAAGCCATGATCATGGCGGACTTGACATTAAATTCCAGGGCAGTGTCGTTGGTCATGGCCTGGCCCGGCAGGGGGTCGACCTGGGCAGAACCGACATCTGACAATGCCCGTTTGCAATAATCAGCCATATCCGTTGTCATGGGTACGGCTTTCCCCAGCTTTTTCGCACCAGGGAAACCGGGCGTGGTGCTTTCATGGGCGACCTTGAATGAGGGCATTTCCGGGTTGCACGGATAAAAGAGCCATGCCCGGTCACAGCCGAAAATCTCAAGTACTTTATCCATGAGCTGGTCTAAAACAGCAGATGCGTCAGATTGAATATTGATGATCTCATCGATCTCTTCAATGGCCGAAAGAATCCGGTCAGGGTCTTGATAGGTCATACTCAGTCCTAAAATCAGTTTGAAACGGGTGAACTGCAGGGAATTTATCAATATATTATCATGATTGAACCAAAACTGAAAGCATGAACAATATGCAGATGTATTCCTTTTTCTTAAGATAAAACAGCTCTCTTAAAAAAGATAAGACAGAATATCCAACCCGGGATCCTTATAGCATTAACTTAATATTTAACAGAATTTATCCTTGTATAATTCAACCGATTCGACTATGTGTTTAGTAGATCAAACCATCTGACATGAACCATAACTGCCCCTGAGGTCTGATATGAGTTTCAGCGTAACCTACGATCTTTCACTTGACTGTATCCTGACAACCATGGATGGCAGTCTTGACCAAAAACAGGTCAGTGCCTTTTTCGAACAAGTGGGCCGGACAGCAGCAGAACATAGCTGCAAGAGAGTGCTCAGCGATTTGCGAAACGCCAGAATTGTCGCTCCCCTGGCTGATATCTATGAAATGGCCAGTGCCATCGAAAAAAAAGGGATTCTGACATCCTTTAAAAGAGCGATCGTAATCTCCAAAGATCAGGAAGATTACGATTTCTGGAAAACGGTCTGTCATAACACCGGCCATGCCAATATCAGATTGTTTCATGATTATGATGAAGCAATGGCCTGGGTGCTGGCGCAGCCCATAAAAAGATAGGTTTTGCCTATCACATACCCCTTTTTTGTTCATCATTGAATCTACCTGTTTGCCGGTTATATTATTGTTATCTATAAGCCCATGAGAACAAGGAGGTTGATGATGATATCCATTTTAATCGCAACGCTGCTGATCGCGTACCACCTGAATAAACTATCAGATACAGGGCTGCAGCCGGTTAGACTAAAATCTCCTGTTATATCTGTCAGGCGATGACAACGCTATACCCAGGAATAACACCCATGAGAAAAGAAAATAAATTCTACACACACTATGAGATTAAAGATCGCAGCGGTAAAGATTATCTGTGTCCGGCT
>CAZLNA010000163.1:0-5361 GCA_964560485.1 uncultured Desulfobacula sp.
CGTCTTCAGTCTCAACCACCGGGGTTTGGGAGAGGTCAAGGACCTGGGGAGCACCATCCTGGCCCGGGAAATATACTTTGCCCTGGCTGAGGAGGGTACCGCCGATGAGTGAGGCGTATTTTTTTAGCTGGAGCAGCTTAAGCTCATCCATTCGTTCGGCTGCAGAAGGCGGCAGCTGGGCTTTTTTCCCCGGTTCTGCCTGCGGTTTTTCAGGCGGCTGTGCAAAAAAGGATCTGAACCAGGATTGGGACCGGATAGCCGGGTCTGGAAGACGGATATCGTCCCCTTCATGAATGATGTTGATGTTCTGTATGTTGGGATTTGCAAGCTGGAACGCTTTTATCCCCTCTTCTGAAATCCGTCCGCTCTGCTGGAGAAATTCTTTGTCGATAAGGTGGGATAAGGTATCCCCTCTCTGAATGGTATGTTTTTTATAAAAGGGTTCAAGCAGTTTTTCGTCAGGCAGGCTTGAAAATTCGATCACAGGCACATCCACATTACTCGGGGTACTCAGATCATAATCCTTTTTTTTAACGATTTTCAATGGGATCAATATGGGATTGCCCGGATCAATGGCGTCAATGTTTGAGATCTGCGGATTGAGTTCTTTAAAAATGCGCAGAAAGTAGGGGAAATCCTTTTCTGATATTTCACCTTTCTGCCTGAAAATTTTATACAGCCAATCGTTTTTCTGGACAGTATACGGCTCACAGAGCACATCCTGATTTTTATACTTGAAAATGGAGTACCGTTTTATGGACGTTTTCACTCCCTTGGCCCCGGCCGGAGTGAGCCCTGAAAAGCTGCAGTCAAGGCAGAACAGGGCCAATCCGGTTAGCATGGCAATATAAAAACGGTATTTTTTCATATATTAGGCTGATGGTGTTAAATTGAGCTGCTGTGCTATTTTATCGGAAATATCCTTTACAAACGTTAGTAAATCTTCCGGGTTGAGCCTTTTTTCCTGAGATGGGATCAGATCCGGGTTTTGAGGCATGATCAGTTCAGGCAGATTAATTTTGGCCTCATCTGATTCGATTTGGTACTCCTCAGGGATCCTGCGGTTGAAATAAAGGTCCTGAAATTCAGAGAACTTGATGGCATGGGCAGTGGCATCAAGAATCGCGGTTTCATCGGAGTGGACGATGCCGGCTGCTTTTGCATTGACGATGCCGGCCAGGCATTCCCCTCCCTGTGTACAGGTGATGTGTCCCTTGGCATTGGCTGTGAGCTGCCAGTCCATGATTTCCTGTTCCCTGACCTGGACAAAGAAGACACGTTTGGTGCCGGCCAGCTCATTGTACTGGCGGGTAATGTGAATGACTCTCGGCATGGAGACCGGATTGCCGATCATGGCGGCCTGGGCAACACTGGGCCGGGTATCCACGGGAAGGAAATGTCTTTTGCTTTCATCCGGTTCCAGATAATACTGGTAAACCGGATCTGCATGTTCGGACTGGACGCCGATGATTTTCGGCAGTGCACTGATGATGCCGGCTTTGAAAAATTTAATGAACCCGTTCATGACAGCGGAAATATTGCCGGCATTTCCAATGGGAACGACCACGGCCTTATTTTTCAGATCCCAGTCAAAATCCTGGGCAACTTCATAGGAATAAGATTCCTGGCCCAGGATCCGCCATGCATTTTTTGAATTGAGCAGGGCAACGCTGTATTTCGACGAAAGGTCCTCAACCACCTTCATACAGTCGTCAAACACACCGGGAATTTCAAAGACCCGGGCACCACTGCCTAGCGGCTGCGACAATTGCTGGGATGTGACTTTTTTATGCGGCAGCAGCACTGCAGATTTGATGAGCGGGTCAAGATAGGCTGCATAAAGAGCGGCGGCAGCTGATGTGTCCCCTGTGGAGGCGCAGATCGCAATGACATTCGATGCCCGGTTGGTATCAATCAGGTATTTGATACTGGAAATGGCACTGGCCATGCCCCGGTCTTTAAATGAGGCACTCGGGTTCTGACCGTCATTTTTATAGTAAACGTTGAGCCCGACATTCTCCTGCAGCTGTTTATTCGCCTGAATAACCGGTGTGTGGCCTTCCCCGAGGTAGACGACAGAGTCAAGCGGTATACAGGGACCGATGAATTCGTGATAGCGGTAGATTCCTTTGAGCGCGGGAATCTTAAGCATTTTGCGGAAGTCAAATATTTTCTGCCAGGTCCTGCCGGAAGTTCTTTTCAGTGCCTCCTCGTTCCGGTCATGGATCAGCAGGACCTGACCACAGGAGGGGCAGACGTAGAGCAGGGTGTCAATATCGTATTCAGCATCGCACCCCAGGCATTTATAATACATTTCGCCTTTTTCTTCGGGAATAATATGCGGCCTGATGTCTTCTGGAAAATAATCAAGATTCATTTCGGATCTCCTTGATGCCGCCCATATAGGGTATCAGTGCGTCAGGGATGCGGACCGAGCCGTCTTCCTGCTGATAGTTTTCAAGTATGGCTGAGAATGTCCTGCCCACGGCAAGGCCGGATCCGTTCAGTGTATGGACAAATTCGGGCTTTTTCGCATTTTTTCGCCTGAAGCGGATATTGGCCCGTCGCGCCTGGAAATCAAGACAGTTGGAACAGGATGAGATTTCCCGGTACTTGCCGTTACCGTCATCCTGACCCGGCATCCAGACTTCGATATCATAGGTTTTGGTGGCTGAGAACCCGAGGTCTCCGGTGCAGAGTGTCACCACCTGGTAAGGCAGTTCCAGAAGCGTTAAAATTTTCTCTGCATTTGTCAGCATGGATTCGAGCTCATCAAAAGAGGTTTCAGGCGTGGTCAGTTTAACCATTTCAACCTTGTTGAACTGGTGCTGGCGGATCAGCCCTTTAGTGTCCCGGCCGTATGAACCGGCCTCAGATCTGAAACAGGGTGTGTAGGCGGTAAATTTGGCCGGCAGCATGGATTCATCAATGATTTCATTACCGTAAATATTGGTCATGGGGACTTCAGATGTCGGGATCAGATAATAGTCCCAGCCTTTGAGTTTAAAAAGATCTTCTTCAAACTTGGGCAGCTGGCCTGTTCCGGTCATGGTAGCTGAGTTGACGATGAATGGCGGAAGACATTCTGTATATCCATGGTCGCTGGTGTGGGTGTCAAGCATGAAGTTGATTAAAGCCCGTTCGAGCCGGGCACCTTTGCCGATATAGAGGGGGAATCTGGCACCGGCAAGCTTGGCGGCCCGGGCAAGGTCGAGTATCCCCAGGGATTCTCCAAGATCCCAGTGCGCTTTCGGGGTGAAGGAAAACCGGCCTGGCGTACCGACGGTTTTTTCAAGCCTGTTTTGCGTATCATCTTTCCCAACAGGGACATCTTCATGCGGCAGATTGGGGAGGTTGATCAAAAAGGTATTGATCTCTTCCTGGATGATTGACAGTTTTTTATCAAGACCTTTTATGGTCTCAGAAACAGTTCTCATTTCCAGAATGATATCATCTGCATTTTCTCCGGCTTTTTTCAGGGCAGCGATTTTCTCAGAAACAGTGTTTCTTTTTCGCCGCAATTCCTCAATTTCAAGCAGGAGGGTTTTTCGTTTTTCATCATTTTCGAGCAGTCCTGGCAAATCAACATCTGCCCGACGTTTTTCCATGCCATTCTGGACCTGATCGAAATGGGTTTTTATATATTTGAGATCGAGCATTTTTTGTCTAAAATTCCTTGTGTTGATATCGCTTAAATTCTTAATATAAAGGATTCTTCGTTAATGCTAACCTGATACCATGCAGGGTATGAACAGTCAATGATTATTGCAGGTTGACAATTGCCGACTTCTGTATAATATTTGCTAAAAACATTTTTGTCATAAAAGGGAAGACCAAATAAATGGAAGAGATAAAAACCGTGGACAACAATCATCTGAGCGTTGTTGCCAAACGCCTGGAGAGTCTCAGTCCGGAAGAGCTGGCGCAGAAATATAAAAAAATCGAGCAGAAGCTCTTTGAATTCGCCAATTTCATGGAAGCTCAGCTGGCCTTTCTATACACGCCGGTAAGCAGCGAAGTTCCCACAGAGGAGATTATCAAGAAAGCCATCCAGATTGAAAAGGGGCTTGCCCTGCCTGTTTTCACCGACAGTAAAAACACGATCAGCCTGTATAAAATCAGTAATTATGCAAAAGATCTGGTGCTCAATGCCAATGAAATACTGGAGCCTGATGCGGAAAGATGTAAAAAGATCTCTCTAAACGAAGTGGATATCGCGATTATCCCAGGCCTGGCATTTGATGATAAAGGCGGGCGGGTTGGTTTTGGAAATAACTATTACACCCGGATGATTACAAAACTGCCGGAAACCTGCAGAAAGGTGTCATTGGCATATGAAGAGCAGATCGTGGATCAGATCCAGATGGAATCCCGAAAACACACCGTGGATATCATCATTACAGATAAACGGGTGATATACAAAATCTAAGCTTCAGCATCCGTATCCGGGTTGATTGCAGTGGCAAAGCGTTTTAAATCTGATGTCTTCCCCATTACAATAACCGTATCCTGAGGTTCGATCAGGGTTTCAAAATGTGGATTAAAAAGCATCTCTCCAGATGCTTTTTTTATTGAAATGATGATCAGGTTGAAATCCTGGCGGATGCCGGAATCCTTTAATGCGACATGGGTGTATTGTGAGGATTTAGGGACATAAAGCTCGTCAATCTGGATACCTTCCTGTTTTTGTGACAAGGCGACTTCCAGAAAACTTGAAACACTCGGCCGGAGCAATTTGAGCCCCATGGATAACGCACCGGTATCATAGGGCGATTCCACCATATTGGCGCCAGCCACCATCAGCTTGTTTCTGACTTTCGGGCTGCTGGCCCGGGCCATGATAAAGATATCCGGATTGAGCTGCCGGGCGGTCAGCACCAGGAAAACATTGGCAGTATCCGTACCCAGCGCCGCGATCAGGAAAGAGGCGTCCTTGATACCGGCCCGGAAGAGATACTCTTCGTCTGCCGCATCCCCGTTAAAATAGTGTACCCGGTCTTTTTCAAGGATTTCCACCAGGGTCTGGTCTTCTTCAATGACAACAATATCCTGGGTTTTTTCACGGATCAGCTGGCATAAGACCTTTCCGATACGGCCGTAGCCGCAGACAATATAATGATGTCGCAGTTTGCTGATTTTTTTATCCAACCTTTTCCTCCCCCAAATGGCTTGTATTTCACCTTCGACAATGGATTGAATAATGATACCGGCGATATACAGAAAGTATCCGACGCCAGCAAAGATCAGAAAGATCGTGAAGAGGCGTCCGCCATTGCTGATTTGATGGACTTCCATAAATCCCACGGTGCTCAGGGTGATGGCGGTCATATACATTGAATCCAGAAGGTTCCATCCTTCAAG
>CAZLNA010000164.1:0-5319 GCA_964560485.1 uncultured Desulfobacula sp.
GTTAAGGGGATATCCAGGGCAGCAGCCATTGCAGTGAGGCTTTTATCTTTATAGGGCAGGTCTTCTTTCAGGATCAGGTCTCCGACAGCCCTGCCAAGGCCTTTTTCCTCCCTGGCAGCGGTTTCAATGGCACGGTTGAGGAGTTCTGCTGTTTCCCGGGTCATGCCGAAGCTGCCGTCCCCTAATGCGGCAGCCACGTCTTCAGAGGTCTTACCAGCCAGAGCGGTTTCAAGATCATGAATAATGCCGGATCCGTTCATGGCAAGAAGGGAGAGGATTTTTTTCTGCATCAGGTCAATGAGGATGGGAGACATCCCGGTCTTGATCACATGACCGCCCATGGCGAAAAGAACCTGGTGTCCGCCGGCAGCGGCATTGCTGACAGCGCTGATAACCGACCTCAGGTCCTCGCCGGCCAGGATGGCGGGCAGGGTGGTTAAAAAGTCCCTGAGACTGCCGCCTTTCTGCCAGGGAGCGGCAAAATCCTTGATATTGACCTTGCTTTTCCTCTTTTGGATGGAAGTGGTGTTCAGCTTGTTAAAGTCAAGCGGGGTGAGGCGTTCAGTCATTAAAAAGCGTCCTTTCAATGAGGTCGCACAGAATGTGTGCCAGCAGGATATGAACTTCCTGGATACGGGCTGTGGTCCCGGAATTCACACAGAAGGCGGTGTCGCTCAGCTCTTTGAGCTGACCGCCCTTTCCTGAAAAGCCGATGACCGTCATGCCTCTGGTCCTGGCCTCGCGCGCCGCTTTGATGACATTGGGGGAGTTTCCTGAAGTGGAGATAGCAATGGCGGTATCACCTTCAGAGCCCAGCGCCTGGAGCTGTTTCAGAAAAATATCGTCAAATGAATAATCGTTACCGATGCTGGTGATCACCGAGGTATCTGTGGTCAGGGCAATGGCCGGCAGCGGACGGCGTTCCATCTGGAAGCGGTTGATGAATTCAGCAGCAATGTGCTGGCAGTCTGCTGCACTGCCCCCATTGCCGAATAATAGGATTTTGCAGCCGTTTTTCAGGCATTCGGACAGGTGGCCGGCCGCAGCCGCCACCTGTTCAGCATGGTCTGAGAAAAAAGCTTTCTGGGTGGAAAGACTCTCTTCAACAATAGTGTTAATCAAGGTGTTCATATAAAGCAGGTGTCCATTGGTTTTGAGGGTGTTTCAGGCCGTTTTGACCTGAGTTTCAGCCTGAATGAGGTCTATTTTTTCCTGGATAAGCGCCAGGCGCTGCTGGAAAAGGGCGTTTTCCGGCTCAAGTGCAGCAGCGTTTCTGGCAAGAGAGAGCGCAATGGTCATGTTCTTGTCCTGACGTTCCAGGCATGCAGCATATCCTGACAGGCTGACAGCATCTGACGGATTAATTTTAATCGCCCTGTTAAACGCCTGCGCAGCGGCAGAAAAATCTTCTTTTTCAAGGTAGATTTCCCCTGTCATCCGAAGCGCTGCCCCTGAACCGGGCTCAAGACGCAGTGCCGTCTCCAGATGAGGCATGGCCTGATCCGGCTGTTTGCCGATGGTCAGCAGATAACCGAGCAGCAGCTCCACTTCATAGATCTGGTCATTGATCCCGTGGGCTTTTCTCAGGTAGGCCACGGCTTTGTCATTATTGCCGTCAATACGGTGGAGCAGGCCGATGTTATAGACGACCATGACCTCTTCAGGGTTCACTTTGGCCGCCTTTTCAAATGTTCCTCTCGCTTCTTCAAGATTGCCGGACATGGCGTGGCAGACACCCAGGCTGTTAATGAGGTTGACATCCATGGGCCTGAGCGCCAGACCCTTTTTATATTCAGCCATGGCACGGTCACGTTCATTGAGCTGATAAAAACGGTCTCCACTGATATTCAGGGAGACCGAGTCAAAGCTGATCAGGGCGTCAGGTCCGAAAAAAGCCGCGTGATCCGTTGCTTTCAATGCATTTTCAAAGGTCTGTGTTCTGGAGAATTCATGAAAGGGAAACCGGGCCACGCCCATGAGGATGTCCGCTTTCAGGGCATGGGTCAGCCTTGTTTTCAGTCTGTCCAGAAGGTCAAGCGCATCTTTTTCATTTTTATAATCCCAGAAGGCCAGGGCATAGTGATTTCCCTTAATCGTTTCCCAGATACCGCGCTCGTGGTCCAGCAGGGCATTGAAGGTATTCTCAACAGCCGTTGTGATCTTTTCATCATGGGTCTCTTTATCCCGGGGCATTACCTGGAACAGCGTACAGATAAATGCATCGCCTGGAATATCAACAGACTGCAGTCTTTTTTCAAATTTTTTGACCGGTTCGGTTTTGGATAAAATCAGATCGCACAAATAGGTCTGGGGAGCGCTTACGGTCAGCTCATCTGAATCAGCTTTGAGAAAGTGGATCTCTTTTGAGGAGAATTTAGGCGTCATGGTTAACCAGTATCCGTGATAGGGTTGATGAAATGATATCTTCCTGACCTGTCTGTATGGTTCTGGGGTCAAGGATATAGCGGTTGTCTTCGATCCTGCCGATAATGGCAGGGGTTGACAGCCGCATTTGTTTTTCCAGTTTTGAAACCGAAAGGTGATGGGGTAAAATGGCCACGCACCGGGTGGGAAGGTTGAGCTCGGGAAAAGAGCCGCCGCCGGGTCGTGAATTCATGTCTGCAGGAACCACTTCTGCAAAGCTGCCGATTTTTGATGAGATGGCAGACAGGAGCCGGTCCGCTTTTTCACAGATGGTTTCAAAAGGCATGGTCAGCATTCTCAGGGTCGGGATGCGCTGTATGGCATCCGGTTCATCCCGGTAAAGCCTGAGGGTGGCTTCCAGTGCTGCCAGGGTCATTTTGTCGATCCGCAGAGCCCGGGTCATGGGGTTGCGCTTGATCTGATCAATGGTTTCCTTACTGCCCACAATGATACCGGCCTGGGGGCCGCCCAGCAGTTTGTCTCCACTGAAGGTGACCACGTCTGCGCCTGCTTTTACAGAGTCAGATACCGGAGGTTCGCTGGGAAGACCGTACTGTGAAAAATCAATCAGCGTGCCTGAACCGAGGTCTTCCATCACAGGGATCTTTTTTTCCCGGCCAAGCGCCACCAGTTCACTGACCGATACCTCGGCTGTGAACCCCGCTATTTTATAATTGCTGGCATGCACTTTAAGGAAAAGACCGGTGTTCTCACAAACCGCATTTTCATAATCTCTTAAATGGGTGCGGTTGGTGGTTCCCACTTCTTTGAGGATTCCCCCGCTCTTTTCCATAACATCGGGTACTCGGAAAGAGCCCCCGATTTCAACCAGTTCTCCTCTGGAGACAATCGCCTCCCTGCCATTGACCATGGTATTCAGCGCCAGGAGGACCGCACCGGCGTTGTTGTTCACGGCCAGTGCGCTCTGTGCGCCGGTCAGTTCACAGATCAGGTCTTCCACAGCTTCATAGCGGATGCCGCGTTTGCCGGTTTTGATCTGATATTCAAGGTTGGAGTAACCTTTTGAAACAGTCACGATATTGTCCAGCGCATCCTGGCATAAAAGCGCCCGCCCGAGGTTGGTGTGAAGGACTACGCCAGTGGCATTGATCAGGCCTACCAGTCTGGGCCGGTTGATTCTTTCCGCCATGGTTTCAGCGCGGGATAAAAGGGCTGCCTCCCGGATATCGGTGTCCTCTCCGGCCAGAATGCGTTTTCTTGCCTCGTCAATGACGGTCCGGACAGCTTTGAGGGTCACACTCCTGGGAAAAGGGTCAAACCGGTCGTTTTTACGGGACAGATCCATCAGATGATCCACACCAGGCAGGCGTCTGAGGATCTGGTTGATCTCATCGGGTTTCATGCCGCAGTCCTTTATGCATTTATCAACCCCTCTCTTCCGAGCATTTCAACAGGCAGGGCATCGACCAGATCCGGAAGGTCCTCATGTGTCAGGCCGAGGCTGTTCATGGCATTTTGAAAACTGTCCACCTGGATTTTGTCTAAATCAAACCCTGCATTAAAGTGTTCTGTCAGAAGATCTGCCAGATATACAATGGTCACCAGGGTTTTATCTTTCACTGCCTTTTCCGGGGTATGGTGAAACCCAATAACGTCGGTCAGGCTGTCTGAAAATTTCCAGCGTTTGGCCAGCAGCAGACCTGCTTCACAGTGGGTCACTCCGATCATCTTTTTTTCAAGGTCAAGAAAATCATACTGATCATCGTTCATCTGTCTGAAAAAAAGCGGTGCACTTTCTGCCACAAACTGGTCAAGAATGACTTTGCCGATATCATGAAGCAGCCCGGCAGTGAATGCATTGTTGGCCAGGGCCGGGGCCTTTTTTTCTGCTATTTTTCTCGACAGGGCGGCAACGCCCACTGCATGAAAGAAGAGTCCGCCCCGGCAGAGGGAATAGCCCGAGGTGCCGGTCTGATCAAAATAGGTATTCACTGCTGCAGTAATCACCGATGAGAGCAGCTGCTCTTCTCCGAGCAGCAGAATGGCATCTTTGAGGGATTCAATCCTTGAAGTACCTGAAAAAAGAACTGAATTGCAGATTTTCAATGTCTGCCCGGAAAGGACCTGGTCTTTCCCGAGCTCCCTGGCGATATCGGTAATGTCCCCTGTACCGGATTTGAACATACGGAAAATTTTCAAAGCAGTCTGGGGAATCGGCTTCAGTTGCTCAATGGTTTCTGAAATATCGTCAATAGAAGGGGGAGAAAATTTCATGGAGACCTGGTGGCTGACTTCCCAGGCCGGTTTGATGGTGGACAGACCGGTGGTCATATCCAGCTCCAGTGTACAGGTAAAAAAACCACCGGTTTCGGACTGGATAATTTTGATGCCTGCCGAATCAAGTATGGCAACCGTGATATCCGTGGTTCTGCCGCCGATGTCCAGGTTGATATCCTGCTGACTGACCGGGCCTACCAAGGCACCTCCGGCAATACTGGCCTCCATGTTCTCAAGTGTCGCACCGAGATCAAGCATGGCCTTGATCAGCATGGGGATACCGCTGGAGGCATATTTTTCAGGATAGAACCCGCTCGACAGGGTAGGCGGCTCAGGAAGAAGAATATGGATCAGCCCGCCGATTTTTGTTTTATGGTCAAAAAGGGCCAGTCCCACGCATGTGCCCAGATACGCCTGGTAAATGCTGTGGCTCGTTTTCTGGGCAATAAACTGACCCGCTGCAATATGTTCGATATGCTTGTAAATCATAGTGATGTTATCAGTCGGTTTAGGCCTTTGCAGCCTCGAAACTTACAAATATCATTAATGCTTTGATGGTTTCAACCTTTATCTTTGGATAAATTCACTGCCAGCGCCCGGTTTGATCCTGTATTCATTTCCTGTGTCATCAAGTTGGCGTCGCCATCTGCCGATATG
>CAZLNA010000165.1:0-5305 GCA_964560485.1 uncultured Desulfobacula sp.
GGCGAGGATCTGAACAACCGGGTCCGCTATCTCAATGCCAGAAACTGCCTGCATACCCTGATCGAATGGAATGTGGTGCCGGTCATAAACGAAAATGACACCATCATGGTGGAAGAAATAAAGCTGGGAGACAATGATAATCTGGCCGCCATGATCACCCTGCTCATGGATGCGGACTTTCTGCTTATTCTGACAGATATAGACGGTCTCTATGATAAGGACCCAAGGATGCATAAAGATGCCACTCTTATAACCCGTGTGAGCCGGTATGATGAGCGAATTGAATCCTTTGCCAGCCATATCCCGGGGACCTTGGGCACCGGCGGCATGCTCAGTAAAATCAGGGCTGCAAGAAAAGTAACCTCAGCCGGCATCCCCATGATTGTGGCCCGGGGTGACCGCCCGGATATTCTGCTTGACCTGTTTGACGGGAAAAAATGCGGCACTTATTTTGAGGCCAGGAAAGAAAAAATGGCATCGCGCAAATGCTGGATTGCCCATACACTCACACCAAAGGGCAGTTTAACCATTGATAATGGTGCGGTCCGGGCCGTGGTGAACAACGGAAAGAGCCTTTTGCCCATCGGAATTCTCGAGGTGGAAGGTGAGTTTGAGGAAGGGGCGCCCGTCTCTTTTAAAAGAGTGGATCAGACCGTTATTGGCACAGGGCTTGTGAATTACCGCGCGTCAGACATCCGCCTGATCAAGGGGTTGAAAACCTTTCAGATCGAAGCCTGTTTAGGATCCCGCCATTACGATGAGGTGATCCACCGGGATAATCTGGTACTCAAAAAAGACTGCAGCTAAAAGAACAGACTTCTCTGTCCTGAATAAGAGATCCGGCTGATCTGACACACATGAAATGGTTGAATGCCTATTTTGCAGCTTCCAGCTGACTTTTTATTCTAAACGCCGCCTCTTCAGGCAGCTTGATCATGGTAAAATCTTCTTCATCCTGTTTATCCAGCATAGACATGGCTTCACGCAGCACAAGAAGCTGTTCTTTATACCGCGTACACAATTTACACATCATTAAGTGGATTCTTATTCCAAGCCTGATCCCGAACGGCAGTTTTTCATCCATTGACCGGGAGATCAGACCAGATACATCATCACACCTGAACATCCAGTGATCAATCATTGTTTCCCCCTTTTTCAACACCTGTTGTCTCGAGCCATTTGGCTTCGATACATTTTCTCATCAATGAGCGAGCCCTGTGGAGGATCACCCAGCAATTAGTCGCAGTAACATTTAAAACCTTACAAATGGTTTCAGTGGAAACCCCTTCTATTTCCCTGAGCGTTAATGCATGGGCCGGCCGCTCAGGCAGTTCGCTCAGACAATGCTTAACCATATCAAGAAAGGCTTTTTGCTCCAGAAGTTTTTCCGGATTGGCTTTCCATTGTTCAGGGCCATTGACCCACTGGCCTTTTTCATCAAACCGGTCTTCACTGGCATGGATATCCACCATGCTGTCCTCGACCACCGGCTCCTTGTATTTTTTTCTAAGCGAATCCATGATTTTATTTTTCAGAATTCCGGTCAGCCATGTCTTTTCAGACGAATTCCCCTTGAAATTGTTTCTTGACTTCAAAGCGGCTGTCAGCGTTTCCTGTACAAGATCCTGGGCCAGCGCATCATCCTGGATCCGGTAAAACGCATAAGAATAGAGGTAATCACCGTAGGCATCCACCCAGATGGATGGTTCAGATAATCTGTGACTCAAAAAATACCCCCTTTAGCGGCTGCTGCTTGTTTTATCAAGCCTGCCGGTCAGTTTGGGTAAACCGCCGGCTTTGTTTTTTTCTATAGCCGGCAGGCGTACAGTAAAACAGGTCCCCCGGCTTCTGGCGGGCTCTACATCAAGCATCCCGCTGTGATCCTCGACAACAATAAAATAAGAGATGAACAGCCCCAGTCCGGTTCCGACATCCACCGGCTTGGTTGTAAAAAAAGGTTCAAATATTTTTTTCCGGGTTTTTTCATCCATGCCCGGTCCGTTGTCTTCAATCTGAACGCAGACAAATTTATTTTCCTGATAGGTCCGAAGTATGATCCGGGGAGACGATCCGTTGCATTGCCTGTCTTTAAACGCCTGGGCAGAATTTTTTAAAATATTGAAAAACACCTGCTGGATTTTACTGCTTTCACACAGGCCGTCAGGGGTCTTCGGATCATATTGTTTTTCTATCTGGATTGTTTTAAAGTCATACTGCTGCTTCAAATCGTAATCATTTTCAGCTAGAACCAGTGAATTGTCAAGGATTGTCCGGATATCGTGACCGGATTTGCCGGTAGAATTGTTTTTTGAAAAATTAAGCATATTTTCTACAATTTCAGCAGCCTGCTGCCCGGCAGTGTTGATAAGCTCCAAAGATGATATGATCTTTCTGTCATTCATGTATTGTTTCAGGGCGGCCATGGAAATGCCGGCCCGGTCCGCAGCCGCAAGGTTGGCCGGCATATCCTGGCTCAACCGGTTGATGACCACCTGGGCATTCTGCATCATTCCGGCCAGGGGGTTGTTGATTTCGTGAGCCATTCCTGCGGCCAGTCCGCCGATGGAGAGCATTTTTTCAGACTGGACCAGATTCTGCTGCGCCTTTCGCAGTTCAGTGATATCCCTCATGAAATTCAGGGTGGCCGGCCTGTCTCCCCAGTCCGTATAAATCGTATTAAGCTGGACCCACACGCTGCCTTTGGGGTGAACAAGCTCAAAAGAGGCTGTCTGGGGGTCGGTCATCCCCTCAAGAATCGCCTGGTTCCGTTCGGCGATCCGCTTTCTGTGATCAGGCGCAATGAAATCGAAAAACGTGCAGGCTGAAAAATCGGAACGGTTCACACCAAATAATTCAAATGTTTTGGGATTGGGAAAGATGACTTTGCTTTCCTGAACAAGGAAAATCGCGTCTGCCGCATTTTCAACCACTAGCCGGTATTCTCTTTGTTTTTCCTGACGGATCTTCATTTCACGAGCGAGCTGATCGGTTCTGACCTGGAGTTCATGGGTGCGTTCCCGTACCTGTTCTTCAAGGTTTTCCTGATAATTTTTAATTTGAGCCAGTGTTTTAATGAAGGAATCTGAGATCAGGCCAAGTTCATCTTTCTGGGTTGTGAGCGGGGTCAGCCGGGTCATCAGTTCCGGCAGGGTAAGGCTGCCGTCACGAAACCGGTCGAGATAATGGTGCATGATTCTGACCGGTTTTAGAGAAAACCGGACTGCCAGAAAGATGACCACAACAGCAGTCAGGGCCATGCCCATGGTCAACGTGATCAGCAGGCGGTTCAGTCGCTGGATCCGTGCCATTTGGTCACTTGCGTCTTTTGAAATCACAAGGTTGAACGGGCTGTTTCCCTTTTCATCCATGAGTGCGGTTCCAGCCGATGCAAATAACACGCCCCCATCCGGGGCAGGGGATTTATTTTTCAGGGGGGGAGCTTTTTCCAGACGGACGGTGGTAAGGCCGAACATCAGGGCGGTATCATCAAGAAAAGAAACAGAGATCTCCTTTTCAACCAGAATCATGCCTTTGTATACGATATCATACTGAAATACAGGGACTGCAGCCCTGAACAACCAGATTCCATCATCAAAAAAAAGGTATGACAAGCCTGCTGCAGAAGAACGGATGTTGTCTAACAGGGCGGCCTGTTTGAAGCGGTCATTAAATCTGAATTCCTGGTGGCCCCTGGCCAGAACAATACCGCTGGCATTGACAAAGCTGACCCGGGTTGCCAGGCCGGCGCTGATAATCTGCTTTCCCCACTGGTAGAGCAGGTGCCCCTGGTTTTCACTTAAAGCGGTAATAATGGTGTCATGACCGGAGAGAATCTGAGCCATCTGGGTGGTGACACCCAGGTGGAATTTTAGTTCGTTATCAACATGGTGCAGGGTATGTTTCAGCTCGTTTATCAGCTGTTTTTTTTGCTGGTTCACCAGGCCGGACATCTGAAATAAAAGAAATGCGACAAGCAGGCCGAACGGGATAAGGACCCCGGCCAGGGTGCGGTTTAATAAAGGGCTGTTGGATATCATGCTTATTGTTTCAGCTTTCTGGCATCCCTGACAATATCGTAAAACCGGTCTGTTCGAATGTCGAATCCTCTCAGGATGGAATCGCTGTGTTTGAAAATAGGGCTCGACTGGGCCAGGGAAAGAATTTTTGTGATTTTTTCTATGGTTTTTTGTGACAGGTGCGGCGCTGCGACTACAGGGTTCCTGGGGATGGGATCAGAGGTGCTCAGAATCTGGAAGACGTCACCATGTGTTGCAATTGATTTTTTTAATGCGGTTTTACTGACCCCGCCGGCATCAATGATTCCTTTGGCCACAGCTTCGTACACCTTGTCATGCTTTTCCAGAAAATAGGTGATGGAAAAATCTGTTTCCGGGTTTATTTTGGCTGCGGTCAACATTAAAAGCGGGTATAGATACCCCGAGGTGGAGCTTTTATCTGTAAAGGCAAAGCTTTTGCCTGCCAGATCAGAGATCCCTTTGATGCTCGAATCCTTCCTGACGATGATCAGGCTGTTATAAAAGGCTGTGGGCTGCTTGCAGGTGGCAAGGTAGCGGATCTGCGGATGATCGAGCTTTGCCTCCACATAGGAGTTGCCGCCGAAAATGCCCAGGTCGGCCGCACCTGTTGTCAGGCGCTGGGCCAGCTCCTTATAATCCTTTGATACATAGAGATGGACCTGTCGATTCAGCTGGGTTTCCAGCAGTTTGATCATGGGAGCATAGATCTGGTTTAAGATAGCTGTGTCCCGCCAGGGTACGGACACCAGTACCAGGGGTTTTGTTGCTCCGGCGATGGCCGGAGACAGGATGCAGACCATTATTAAGAGGCTGCAGGCAACAGATAATCTGAAGATTGAATGAAAAAAAATCATTTTTTTGTCCTTGTGCATTTTTAGTGGGTGGTTTTCCATTACAACGGTTTGCTTAAAAAACGATTAATTTTTGGTTCGGTTTCTATTAAGGCATCCATGATGTGGTCGAAAAACTTTAAAAAACAGTTTATAAATTATACCATAGATTGAACAAGAACAACATCATGCTTTTCAACCCCTTAAAAATGGGAATAATATATGAAAGTCGAACAATTCAGGTATTCAACAGACAACCTGGCCTATCTTATTCATTCAAAAGGCCGGGGGATCGTTATTGACGGTGGTGCCGCAGACCAGATAATCGAGTTTGCCCGTGAACATGCCATCCGCATTTCTTATGTGACCAACACGCATTTGCATGCAGATCACACCACAGGCAATGCGGTTCTGCTCAAAAAAACAAAAGCGGAGTAC
>CAZLNA010000166.1:0-5291 GCA_964560485.1 uncultured Desulfobacula sp.
CAAACAAAGCGGAACTTAATTTTACCAAACACAATATTCGCTTTTCAGATGCAGAGTCTGTACTTTTTGATCCTTATGCTCTTACAATGGAGGATATTTCATCTGAAGGGGAGCAGCGCCACATTACTATTGGGGTGGATTCAGCAGCTCGGATATTAGTTCTTGTTTTTATGTATCGTGAAGATGAAATCAGATTAATCTCTGCACGTCGTGCAACAAAAAAGGAAAGAGGTCAATATGAAACAGGAATATGATTTCAGTAAAGGTAAAAGAGGTGCTGTTTTACCGCAAAAAGGTAAAACACGGATTACAATTTACCTTGATAATGACGTCATTGAAGAGTTCCGCAATCGTGCCGATAAATCAGGAACTGGGTATCAAACGTTAATCAATCAAGTATTAAAAGCGCATCTCAATAAATCCAATAATCCCATTGATGAAAACACCTTACGACGTGTCCTTCGGGAAGAACTAAAAGCTGTATAGCAAATACAAATTCGGCATGACAATAGTTGCAGCGGACAGTTTGGGGCGGCTTTGCTATCGCCCCAGTTCCCTCCCGTTGCTCGGCTGCCCCTGAGCGCAACCATCAGATTTAAGGAAAAAAAGTATGACCGTATTCAGCATTCTATGTTTAGCCGCCGCCATGTTCTTACTGGCAATAACACCCGGGCCAGGCGTTTTTGCAACCGTTTCCAAAGCACTTTCTTCAGGGTTCAGACATGCTGTTCCCGTAGTTATCGGTATCGTTGCCGGTGATCTGATATTTCTACTTTGTGCAATCTACGGACTTTCAATGATTGCGGAAACATTCAGCACTCTGTTTACCTTTATAAAATATATTGGCGGCGGGTATCTGATCTGGCTGGGGATCCGGTTGTGGCGTTCGAGTCCAGCGAAAGCGGATGTTGCACGATCAACCCGGCAATCAAGCAGATACAGCTTTTTCGGAGGATTATCCATCACTTTGGGAAACCCCAAAGTGATCCTCTTCTACCTTGGTTTTCTGCCGACTTTCCTTGACCTTAACCTTCTGTCAACCGTTGATATCGTTATCGTGGCGTTTGTTGTTTCTCTGGTTCTCGGCTCTGTCATGTTGTTTTATGCCTTTACTGCGTCACGGGCCAGACTGATTTTTAAAAGTCAAAAAGCACAAAAAATAATGAACAAAACGTCTGGTGGGGTAATGATTGGTACGGGTGCAGCCTTGCTGTTAAAAAACTGACAATGAGCTGCAAGGAGGCATCAAACGGCCGGACTCGCACTTTTGCAGCCTCTCCCGCTGCCCCGAAGCCCGACCGTTCATCATCTGCAGACCACTGCAGGCATTTATTCAATGAGGCGTCACGTGCGTGAGACGCATTTTTCAACAACCTATACCCAGGCACGGCACCGGTTCAGACATGCGGCAGAAGCAGCAGGCGCTGCTGTCCATTCATACCCGGTCAATGTCCGGGACCGGGATGACCTCACCGTCGATGTTGCAGTGATCGGGCCGGACACAGCCCCGGCTGTGGTGACATCGTCGGCTGTGCACGGTATTGAGGGCTTCTTTGGTTCTGCTGTCCAGCTTGCCCTGCTTGACCAGCTCAGGCAGCCCCCTGTTGAACCCCGTGTCCGGCACGTCCTGATCCACGGGGTAAACCCATACGGGTTCGACCGCCTTCGGCGGTTCAACGAAGAGAATGTGGATCTGAACCGGAACTTTCTCAGGAACGGCGCCGCCTTCAATGGTGCTTCAGACGGCTATGCGCACCTGAACAAGTTTCTCAACCCTGAGTCGCCGCCGTCCAGGATGGACCTTTTCAGACTGCGGGCGGTCTGGCACATCTGCCGCCACGGACTGCAGCCCCTCAAGCAGGCAGTGGCCGGCGGACAGTATGATTACCCGAAAGGCATCTTTTTCGGCGGCCACAGGCCGAGCCAATCGGCGCAGATCGTTTTTGAACACTGTGATGCCTGGATCGGAAAATCCGAGCCGGTGGCACACATTGATTTCCATACAGGCCTGGGCCCGTTCGGTACTTACAAGCTGCTGCTTGAAGAAGAAGCAGACGAGGCTGCGCATGCCTGGTATACAGAAACGTTCGGGCCGGAACACGTGGAGCCGGCTGATGACCCGCACGCGACAGCATATCCGGTTACCGGCGTTTTCGGTGCCTGGCTGCAGGACCATTTCAGTGACCGCACATACCGGTTTGTGGCAGCAGAGTTTGGCACCTACGGCATTATTCGCGTTCTCGAAGCCGTCAGAAGCGAGAACCGGGCACACCACTTTGGCGCTAAAGAGAGCGCCATCTATCAATCCGCCAAGGCAGAGCTCCTGGAATGCTTCTGCCCCAAAGACAAGAGATGGAGACGTCAGGCGGTTGCCTCGGGCCTGAACATCATCCGGCAGGCAGAAACAGCACTGGCCATTACAGGCGATGCAGAACCAAAAACACTGCCTGAGATCCCCTGATCTTATCTCTGACCATATCCTGGAACAGCATGAGTCAATCCCTTGGGAGGAACATGTGAGAAAAAACAATCAGACAAGATGGATCGCCGGGTTCTGGCGGAGGAGTGCCGCCTTCATCCTTGACGGTGTTCTTCTGGGCATTATCGGGCAGGTCCTGGGCATGTTTTTTGAAGCCTATTTTGTCAGTATCGGGGCATGGGGGCGGCTCATCGGCTTTGCCATCGCCCTGGTCTATTTCAGTATTCAGAACTCGAGGATCTGCAACGGCCAGACCGTGGGCAAACGACTGATGAAGATCCGGGTGGTGGACCCGTTCAATGGTACTGTTTCAGTTCAACGGTCTGTTTTAAGGTATACTGTCCTGGCCGTGCCGTTTTCATTGAACAATGCGCAAATACCGGACTCGCTTGCTTTTTCCTTTGGCATCCATATCCTGTCCCTGATTGTTTTCGGCGGGATGTTCAGTGCGCTTTACCTTTTTACATTTAATAGACAGACCCGGCAGTCGATCCATGACCTGGCTGCCAGGACCTATGTGGTCAACACAGATGCCGGGTTTGACATCCCGGACAGGATATGGAAACCGCATTTTTATGTCATTGGCGGTGTCTGCCTGGCTGCTGTGCTGGCACCGGCCCTGTTAAACCCGTATACAAAACAAGAACCGTTCACACACCTTTTTGAAACCAGGGATGCGATCATGCAAAGATGCGATGCCACATCTGTCGGGGTCGTCTTCGGGAGCACCACCACCACCACCATCAAATCCGGATCTCGAACCACCACCTTTGTCAAAGCCAGTGTCTCCCTGCGTCAGCAACAGACTGCTGATAAAGCCCTTGCAGAATCGATTGCCTCTATCATTGCGGCAAACTACCCGGATGCCCGGAATAAGGACGTGATCCAGGTCAACCTGATCTACGGGTTCAATATCGGTATTGCCAACCGCTGGCGGAGCCAGAGCCACAGGTTCGACCCGGAACAGATATTCATGGGGCTGCGCCCCCCGGAAAAGGGAGAGCATTTGTGAGCTCCAGGATGAATAAAATACTCATCAGTGCCTGCCTGCTCGGCAAACCGGTCCGGTACAACGGCAGCGATTTATTGCTGGACCACCAGATTCTGTCCAGGTGGTTAAAAGAGGGGCGCACTGTTGCCATCTGCCCTGAGGTTGAATCCGGCATGCCCATCCCAAGGCCTGCTGCTGAAATTTCAGGCGGAAACGGTCTTGATGTTATTCTGGGCCGGGCAGAGGTGATAAACAGAGACAAGGAAAACGTTACAGCCTGTTTTCTTGCCGGTGCGCAGGTGGCGCTGGAAAAATGCAGGGAAAACCGTATTAAAATTGCTGTGCTTACCGAATCAAGTCCGTCCTGCGGCAGCCGGAGCATTCATGACGGCCGGTTTACAGGCCGAAAGATTGAAGGTGAAGGCGTCACCACGGCCCTGCTGCGGCAAAACAGGATCGAGGTTTTCAGCCAGTTCGATATTCAAGCCGCAGACAGGGCGCTTCGCGCAGCCGGCTGAAGGCCGGCTCTGTCCATCAGTATGTCAATGAAACGATATCAGCACTACATATTTGACTGGGGGGATACGCTGATGGCGGATCTTCCACTTGAAACCGGTCCCATGTATGCCTGGTCCAGGATCGAGGTGGTGCCGGGCGCAAAAACGCTTCTGACAGAATTGTCCGGGTCTGCAGCCTGCTCCCTGGCAACGAATGCAGCAGACTCGTCTGAATCTGAGATCAGGAAAGCCCTGATCCGGGCAGACTTGAATCCGTATCTGACAAATATCTTCTGTTTTCAGAACACAGGGGCTAAAAAGCCGTCCAAGGCCTTTTTCAACGCTGTTCATTCTGCTTTGAACCCTGAGAAATCCGACAAATCCGATATTCTTATGATCGGAGATAACCTTGAACAGGATGTCCTCGGGGCGTTGAATTTCGGTTTTGATGCGGTCTGGTACAACCCTGGAAGAAAGCAAGTCCCTGAAAACATCCCATGGGTTCATCATCTGTCACAGATCCTGGATTGGCACACGGCAGCCTGAAGGCTGCTGAAAAATAAAACAAGCCTGTACGTTTTTCTTATTCAGGCCATGCTTTTTTAGACAGCAAGACTATGCGGTTTAAAACTATATGACAGCACTGGCAAGTAAAAACATACCCGATTCATCTATTCAGATTCATACCCTCCAGCAGAGAGGATCCCGGATCTATTTTATCGAAAGCAGGGATGGGCTGATCCTTGTTGATGCGGGATGGCCCGGATGTGAAAAGGCAATCGTGAATGCCATGCATAAAATCGGCCGCCTCGATTTGCGCCTGATCTTTTTAACCCACAGCCATATCGATCACTTTGGCAGTGCTGCAGCCGTTCAAAGACTGACCCGGGCACCAATCGCCATCCATAAGGCAGACGCTGCCGCATTGTCAAAAGGAGAAACCCCGATTCCTCAGGTAAAAAGCTGGGGTGTTTTAGGCAAGTACCTCCTGCCCATGGTAGAATCTGCCTGGCGGCCGGAAGCGACACAGGCGGATATCCTTTTTGAGAACGGGTATCGGCTGGATGCCTTTGGAATTGATGCCTTTGTAATGCACACCCCTGGACACACACCAGGTTCAAGCTGTCTGGTGCTGCAAAACCAGATCTTTTTTGCGGGCGATGTGTTTGGATCTCTCCCCTGGTTTGGGCCGCAGCGTTACTATGCAGACAACTGGGCCCAGGTGTCTGACAGCATTGCCGCCGTCATCGAAATGGATCCGCTCTGGGTCTTTGCAGGACACGGGAAGCCTGCTTCAAGAGAAAAAATAAAAAAAATATTTAAA
>CAZLNA010000167.1:0-5281 GCA_964560485.1 uncultured Desulfobacula sp.
AACTCGGCATAAGCCGAAACCAGATTATCGGTAAAAAATGCTTTGAACTATTCCACCACCAGGATGCGCCGCCGCCCCACTGTCCCATGAGAAAAACAATTCAGACCCGGCTTCAGGTTTCAGGGCCGGTCTATGCCGAGCAGCTCCGGGAGGACTATCTGGTATCCTGCACACCCATCCTGAACGCGGATGGTGAAATTGAAAAAATTATCCACATATCCACGGACCTCACGGAAATAAAAAGAATTGAAAAAGACCGGAAAACGCTTGAAGAGCACCTCCAGCACGCGCAGAAATTAGAGGCGATCGGCACACTGGCCGGCGGCATCGCCCATGATTTCAACAACATTCTGACCTCCATCATCGGGTTCGCCGAGTTGTCCTTGTCAGAGGCAAAAGACAACCCCGGACTGGCAGACAATCTCCAGGAAATCTACTCGGCAGGAAAGCGGGCCAAAGATCTGGTTAAACAGATCCTGACCTTTGCCCGCCAGACAAAGGAAGAAAAACAGACTGTGGCGGTTGGTTCCATTGTCAAAGAGGTGCTCAAATTCCTAAGGTCTTCGGTAGCGGCGAGCATTGATATCCACCAGACCATTTCCACCGATGCGTCCGCACGGATTGATCCCACACGCCTTCACCAGGTGCTGATGAACCTGTGCACCAATGCGGTCCAGGCCATGGAACCGGACGGCGGCCGTTTATCGGTCCAGGTGACATCCGAAATGATTAATCATGGTTCCCTGCCGGACATTTACAGCCTTAACCCGGGGGAGTACATCAAACTGACTGTTTCGGATACCGGCTGCGGGATCCCCGGTGAAACCCTTGAAAAAATATTTGACCCTTATTTCACAACAAAAGACTCAAAAGAGGGAACCGGACTGGGGCTGGCCACGGTCCACGGCATCGTCCGGGATTGCAGTGGTCACATTCACTGTGAAAGCATTCCCGGGGAAAAAACCGTATTCACCATCTATCTGCCAGTAACTGACCCGGAAGCCCCTATTTCCAGGGATAAAGAAACGCTGCCCACCGGTACGGAACGCATCCTGATTGTGGATGACGAGCCGTCCATTGCCAAACTGGGGAGCCGGATGCTGACAGGTCTGGGCTACCATGTTTCGACGGAAACCAGCAGCAAAAAGGCCCTGGATCTGTTTAAACAGAAACCGAACGAATTTGATCTGGTGATCACGGACATGACCATGCCCCATCTGAACGGCGACCTGATGGCGGGTGAAATCAAAAAACTCCGGCCGGATCTCCCCATTATACTCTGTACCGGATTCAGCAAGAAAATCGATCCGGACAAGATTAATGAAATCAATATTGACGCGCTGTTTTTCAAACCGGTCCTTCACAATAACATGGCGGTTTCAGTCAGAACGCTATTGGATAAAACCATCGCCCAGAAGGGGGAATGATGCCAAAAGAAACATTGTCAGATCCATTGGTCCATTATGTGGGCATTGGTGCCTCTGCCGGCGGTTTGGAAGCCATTGAAGAATTTTTCAGCCATATGCCGGAAAACAGCAACCTTGCATTCATTGTGATTCAGCATCTGTCGCCGGATTATAAAAGCCTGATGGTGGAGCTGCTGTCAAAAAAGACCCAAATACCTGTTCACCGATCCGTCGACGGCATGACGGTAAAACCAAACAACATTTATATGATCCCGCCTAAAAAGAACCTGTCCATTTTCCACGGCCGTCTTGTCTTAAAGGAAAAAGACACCACGCGCGGGGTAAACCTGCCCATTGATATCTTCCTGCGCTCCCTGGCTGAAGATAAAGCAGAACGCGCCATTGCGATTATTCTCTCCGGTACCGGCAGCGATGGAACCCGCGGCGTCAGGGCCATCAAGGAGCAAGGCGGCATGGTCATGGTCCAGGACGATTCCACCAGCAAATTCAATGGCATGCCGCGGGCAGCCATTTCCACCGGGGTCGCGGATTTTATCCTGCCGCCCCAAAGTATGCCCGACCAGCTCATGGCCTTTGTCGGTCATCCCTATGTAACCGGAAGACAGGCAAAGGAAAAGCTGCTCAACGATGAAAGCGGACTGACCCGGATATTTTCCGAGCTCAGGGAAAAGACAAAAGTGGATTTCACCTATTACAAGCCCTCGACCATTATCCGGCGGATCCAGCGCCGGATGACCGTCAATCAGGTGGACCAGCTGAGCGATTACGTGATGCACATCCAGAATCAGCCGGGGGAGGTTTTGACACTCTATAAAGAACTGCTCATCGGGGTGACCAGTTTTTTCAGAAACAAAGATGCCATGGAAGAACTCATGGCACATAGCATGACCGATCTAATTGACCAGGCAAAAAACCGGGAAGTCCGCTTCTGGGTAACGGCCTGTTCGACGGGAGAGGAGGCCTACACCATTGCAATCCTGGCCAAAGAAGCCATGGAAAAACTCGGCGTGGCCCGGGATGTAAAAATATTTGCCACCGACCTGGACCGGGACGCCATTATTCATGCCGGCAATGGCATTTATCCGGAAAGCATTGCCGCCGACCTTTCCCCCAAAATGCTGGGAAAATATTTTTACAAAAAGGAAGAAAACTACCAGATAGCCCGTCATATCAGGGAAATGGTCGTTTTCGCCCAGCACAATCTGGTCAAAGATCCCCCATTTACCAAGATCGACATGATTTCGTGCAGAAACCTTTTGATCTACCTGCAGCCCGTCCTTCAACAGAAAGTGATGGACATGTTCAATTTTTCCCTTAACCCGGGGGGCATCCTGTTTCTTGGCAATTCAGAAACCATCGGTGACATGGACGACTGCTTTGAGACCATTCATCAGAAACACAAAATC
The DNA here is from genome assembly GCA_964560485.1 of uncultured Desulfobacula sp. Taxonomy (GTDB): domain Bacteria; phylum Desulfobacterota; class Desulfobacteria; order Desulfobacterales; family Desulfobacteraceae; genus Desulfobacula. Next base: position 2,834 of record CAZLNA010000167.1, read on the forward strand.
TACCGGTGCACGGGCAAACACAGTGCATTGAAACAACCCATTGAAGCGGTGCCGGCAAAGAAGAAACGATTCCGGCGCCCCATACCCTTCTCGTTCCGGGACTCGTTCCGCAAATTCAGCCGGCTTGAAAACAGCAACATGATGAACCGGTATATGAGCGTGCTGGAGAACGCCTTTCTACCCTTGTCCATCATTGTCAACGAGCAGATGGATATCCTCCATATTTTCGGGGATGCGGCGGCGTATTTCAAAGTGCCCTCCGGCAGAATGGAATTCAATGTGAACCGGATGGCCATCAAAGAGCTGGCCATCCCCCTGGCCACAGGCATCCAGCGTGTCTTTAAGTCCAATGAGGAACTGATCTATTCAAATGTCAAGATCACCCGGCGGAACGAAACCAGAAAAATCAGTCTGCGGATTATCCCGCTTCCGGAGAAAAAAGACCACGAAAGCCTGGTGACCGTTTTTTTTGAAGACATGCGCAGTGCGAACAAACTGGATGACTCAGATACAGAGGTCTATGACATTGATGAAGATGTTCAGCAGCGAATTCAGGATCTGGAGCAGGAGCTTCAGTTTTCCAATGAAAATCTCCAGGCGACCATTGAAGAACTGGAGACATCCAATGAAGAACTCCAGGCGACCAATGAAGAGCTGCTGGCCAGCAATGAGGAGCTTCAGTCCACCAATGAGGAACTGCAGTCCACCAATGAGGAACTGTTTACCGTTAACTCCGAATACCAGAATAAGATTATCGAACTGACAGAAATGAACAATGATGTGGAGAACCTGCTGACCGGATCCGGCATAGAGATTCTTATCCTGGATGAAAACCTGGACATCCGGAAATGTTCTCCCGGTCTGACACGGATTTTTAATATCCTGGAAAAGGACCTGGGCAGACCGATTTCGCATCTGTCCCACAATATTTCAAACTTCGACCTGATCCGGGCCATTGACCAGGTCCAGAAGAACAACAGGCGGTTCAGTGTAAAAAAGCAGTTGAATGACGGTTCAAACTTCATGATCCGCATCATTCCCTACTATATTGGACCGGATGCCTACTCTGGAACGATCCTGACCTTTATTGACGAATCTGAACTTCAGCAGGCAAAACAAGGTCTTGAACAGACGCAAACGCTGCTGGCTGACTGGATCGCCCAAAACGAATCAGACACCTTCATTTTTAAAAAAAGATCCAGAAACCAGCTTGTGCTGGACAGATACCTGCCGTCAATCCAGTCGCAGAAAGAGCCACTGCCGGAAAAGGGGCAGACTCTCTACCAGGTCTGGCCCCGGTTTAAACCCTTGCAGCTCCAGCCGAAACTGATCGCGGCCATGCAGAATACCCTGGTCCACCGGATGGAAATTCCCGGCAGGGGCGCCGGACAGGCACCGGTTGAAATTCTGACCATTTCGATGCCCGGAGACCGCCTGGCCATCCGTGCAGACACCTCAAAAATAGCCACATCAAATAAAGGATAGAATCTCATGTCTTTTGATGATCGTTTAAATGAATTGAGGGCCAGAGCCAGCCGGATTCTATCCACCATACCGGAAAGGTTTAACGAATCGGATTCAAAGGATATTAAAACCCTTTTTGAAGAGCTTCAGATTCATCAGATTGAACTTGAACTTCAGAATGAAGAGCTGATGAGGATCCAGAAGAATCTCGAGAGCAGCCGATTGAAATATGTTCACCTGTTTGAACAGGCACCGATTGGGTATGCGGTGCTCGATCCTGTCGGTATTATCAAGCATTTTAATTCGACTTTTCTAGACCTGCTCAACGGCCTTTCACTCAAGCAGAGCGGACAGGCTTTTGCCGATTTACTGGAAAAAACCGATGCCGATGCCTTCCGGGCCAGGTATAAGGCATTTTTCAAATCTCCGTCCGGGAAGCAGATTGAAGCCCGCCTCAGAGAAGGCCGCGGTTCGTCCATTGATATTTTGATCGAGGCCCGCCATCAGCCCCGGCTTCCGGACGAAAAAGAAAGGCCTGCGGACGAACTGCTGGTCTCCATCACCGACATAACCGCCCTTCAACACGCCCAGAGACAATCGCAAAAAGCCCTTAAGGCCATGCGGCAAAAAGAAATCCAAAACCTGGGCCTTTTAAATGCCGCACGATCAATTCTGGAGCAAAAGGATTTTAAAACCACGGCACGGAAAATCTTTGACATCTGCTCGGAAACCATTGGATCGATCTCGGGCTACATTGCCCTGCTGTCTGAAGACGGCCGGGAAAACGAAGTGCTCTTTCTGGAGGACGGCGGCCTGCCCTGCACCGTTGACCCGTCCCTGCCCATGCCGATCCGGGGTTTGCGGGAAAAGGCTTACCAGTCGGGTGAAGTGGTCTATGACAATGATTTTTCAAACAGCGAATGGAAAACGTATATGCCGGACGGGCATGTGGGGTTGAAAAATGTCATGTTTGCACCGTTAACG
>CAZLNA010000168.1:0-5215 GCA_964560485.1 uncultured Desulfobacula sp.
ATATCAAACATCTCACGGGTTCTGAAATCATCTGCATTGCCGTTGATATCTGTAAAATCACTGGTGTGATAAATCGTCTCACGCAGGCTGATCACCGGTTCAAAAGTAAAATAACGACCCAGTTTCAACGGCAGGTAGAATCTTGGATAAATGTCTGCGCGCTGCCCTTTGACCAGGGTGTCAGTGGTATCCTTTCGGTAAAAAGAGGTATACTCGCTGTCCAGGGAAAAATAAAATTTCGAGCCGCTGATCTGTTTTTTTGATGCATCAAACTGGACACTGGGAAGGGTCTGGAGTGTGGTGTCTGTCGTGTTCTGACGCCGTGCCCGGACATTGTCATACCAGAGGGCATCCATTCGAAATGAATAGTTATCCCAGGATCTGGACAGGTTAAAAGAATTCTTACGGGTGTAATCATCATATTCATCAAGGCTGCGGCCAAACTCTTTTTCAAAATAATCCACAGTTGCTTTATAGCCGGTAAACCCATCCTTGAATTCGTGGAGATAGTCTTCATCTCCGACCACATCGATGTCTGCTTTGGCGGTAAAGCCGTTTGGCAGCTCCTGGTTGTGTTTCATCCTGATCCACCACCGGTCCGTATTGGTCCGCTGGGGAGTGGCATCTACCCGGTAGTGCTTTGTCTGGTCTGTACCGTCATCTGTCTGGTCGTCCTCAAACCCCTCCACAAAAACAGCCCCTTTTGTTTTTCCACTCAGGATATACCGGTACTCTCCAGCCAGCTTGGTCCCCCGGTCACCCATGTACTCTGTGTAAAAAGTGGCATCGGTATTTCGTGAAATGGCCCAGAAAAAAGGCTGTTCATACTCAAACCCTTTTCTGTCAGAGGATCCGACCCTGGGAATCAGAAGGCCGGTCTGCCGTTTGGTTTTTACCGGGAAGACAAGATAGGGGCTGTAGAGAACCGGGACCTTTCTGGCCCAGAGGACAGTGTTTCTGGCTGTCCCGTAACCGTCAAGGGATACCTTGATGTTCTTTCCTGAAATTTTCCAGTCCGGCACATCTCCGGGGCAGGATGTGATGGACCCCTTTTGGGCACTGTAAGTGAATCGGCCCGTCTTTTTTATTTGTTCCCCGGTGATATAAAAATTATTTTTCTGAATAAAAATATTGCCCTTGTTAATAACGCCGGTCTCTGTAGCCAGATTGATTCTCATGGCATTGCAGGAGATGGAATCCTCTCCTGAAATCAGCAGGACATTGCCCTGGGCAAAGGCATCCTGGGTCTGATTGGAAAATTCAACATAGTCCGCCTCCAGGCGGGTTTTCCCGCCGGTGATCACCACATCATCTTCAGCAATGTAAAGATTTCTTTTCTGGTCAAACGTGACGGCCTTGGCAGAGATATGCCATGATATTTCTTTGGGATTGTCAGGAAGGCTTGCAGCAAGCGGCAGGCCTGCCGGGCAGAGAAGGAGCAGGAGAACAAACAGACTGCAATACTGCAGCTGGTGTTTTAGGCAAGCCGGACAGACCATCTTCTTTTCCAGTTAAAAATTGCACATCGTTTAAAATTACTGTATAAAGCCATTTAATGCGTGAAATGTCAAGCCTCAATGCAGGATTGGCAGGGCAGGGCTTTTATAAGGCAGACAAGATGACACACTCCATTATTGATGCAATCGGCAATACCCCTCTGGTAAAAATCAACCGGCTCAATCCGGTCAAAGGGGTAACCATTTATGCAAAGCTGGAATACATGAATCCAGGCGGCTCCATCAAGGACCGCGCAGCCTTGTTCATGATCAGTGAAGCTGAACGCTCAGGGGAATTAACCAAAGAAAAGACGGTTATTGAAGCCACCAGTGGCAACACAGGCATCGGGCTTGCCATGATATGTGCGGTTAAGGGGTATAAAATTGCTTTGACCATGGCGGAGAACGCCAGTGAGGAAAGAAAAAGCATCCTGCGCGCAAGAGGGGCCCGGCTGATCCTGACCCCAAAGCAACTCGGTTCAGATGGTGCCATTGAAGAAGCCTACCGACTTGCCAGGGAAAATCCGGATGCCTACTTTCTGACAGATCAATATAATAATGAAGCAAACTGGCAGGCCCATTATCACACCACAGGTCCGGAAATCCTGGCGCAGACAGACGGCAAGGTGACCAGTGTGGTGGCCACGGTGGGAACCAGCGGAACCCTGATGGGGCTTTCACGGCGGATGAAAGAAACAGATGAGAAGATCCGGGTTGTCTGTGCAGAACCCTACCTGGGACACCGGATACAGGGGCTTAAAAATATGAAGGAATCTTATACCCCTGAGATAATGGATAAACACCGTCTGGATGATAAAATCAATGTGGATGACGAAACTGCTTTTGACATGGCGCGGCAACTGGCGGCAAAAGAAGGTCTCTTCGTTGGCATGAGCAGCGGCGCAGCCGTTGCGGCCGCCATAGAAGAAGCAAAAAAGATCCAGCAGGGCGTGGTGGTAGCCATCCTCCCGGACAGTGGGGAACGCTATCTTTCAACCAGCCTGTTTTCCATTGAAACCCATCTGCCGCTTTCTTTAACCAACACCTTTACAAAAGAAAAAGAGCCGTTTGAACCGGTGGATAAAAACAAGGTCAGTATTTACACCTGCGGCCCCACCGTACACCAGCGGCTTAACGCCGGACAATTCCGACGCTATGCCTTCACTGATCTTTTGATTCGGTATATTGAATACCATGGGATGACAGTCAATCATGTGGTGAATATCACAGATTACGATGACAAGACCATTGCAGGATCGGGCAGGGCCGGCCAGACGCTTTCTGATTTTACCCAGGGACACCTGGATCAGTTTAAAAAAGACCTCTCCAGTCTCGATATCCGTAAAGCCGATGCCTATCCTAAAGTATCCGATCATTTTGATGATATGACTGAACTGGCCCAGCAGCTTCAGGATGGCAATTTTGCATATGAAAAATTGTACTCCCTCTATTTTGATATTTCCAGCCTGCCTGAATACGGCACTTTTTCAAATGTCGACCTTGAGAAGATCAAAGTCGGTGCAACCGTTGACCTGGATGAATATGAAAAGAAAAATCCGAAAGATTTTACCCTTTTCAAGCGGGTGAAGCTTTCAGAACTGAAGCGGGGCGTGGGGATAAAAACCCGTTGGGGAAATGTGCGCCCATCCCTGCATCTTCAGTGTGCCGCCCTTGCCATGAAATTTTTTGGAGAAACCTTTGATATCCAGACCGGCAGCCGTGAACTGATATTTCCGCATCACGAAAATGAGGTTGCCATTGCCAGGGCGTCAAAAGGCGCCGGCCTGGCCAATTTCTGGCTCCATTGTGATCCGGTTCATTATGACGGCAGTCTGGGTGCAGACAGTATAGACGATCTGACGCTTGATCTGCTTTCCGAACTGGGCTGGGACTACAAAACCATTCGTTTCTGGCTCATTTCAAACCATTATTCAAAAACCCTGCTACTGGGTAAGGAACAGCTCAGCCAGGCCCAGGCGACACTGGATAAAATGAACCGCTGTATGGCCTCTCTGGCAGACCTGAGTGAAACGCCTCAAAAAAACAGATCTGAATTTGAGGATGCTGATCAATTTATTTATGACTTGAAACAGGCATTTACCGATGCCATGGCAGACGACTTAAAAATATCGGTTGCCGTTTCAACCATGCTGGCCGGGGTTAAAACCATTAACCGGAAAATAGCTGAAAACGCCATTGATTCACAAAGTGCCCATAAACTGCTTAAGTGCTACAAGGCACTTGATGCAGTTCTGTGTATTCTGGCTGTGCCTAAAAAAGCGGAATATTCAGAACAGGTTCAAGATCTGATCAGACAGCGGGCGGTGGCACGGGAAAATAATGACTGGGAGCGCTCTGACAGGATCAGAGAAGAACTGATAGCCATGGGTATCGAAGTTCAAGACAGAAAGCAGGACAAATAACCCAAAACAGGGGATGATCATGAGGTGTCTTTTTTTTCCTTTCACCAGTGTAACGTCGAACCAGCTTGATGTCCTGATGTCCTTTTTCCCCCGGGTTGAGCTGCTCTGTTTTAACTCCATACCCAGTGCAGAGGCATACCGGCACAGGGTAACGCCGATCATGCCGCCGAAGGACGAACTGGACCTGGTGGAGCAGCTGGCAGCGCAATATATCGAATGGGCCGGGATTCACCAGAAAAATATTTCCCATTTAGGGAGCAGTCTTAACGAGATGCCTTTTTTTTCAGATGAACATGATGTCACCCGGATTAAATCGAACCTGCTGAACAATAACACTGAACAGGCGCCTGAAAGTCAGGCGCTTATTCAAAGAAACCAGCTTTTGCTCTTAAAAATTGCCCAGATCCATGATGAGCAGCAGGATCAGATAGAAACCCGGTTGAAGCAGCTGGACCAGGCGCGTGAAACTCTTTTAAGCGAGCTTCGCGGTTCAGAAGACCTCAGTGGTTTTGATCATCCGGCAAAAGCGGACGGATCTGAAATAAAGCCTGATTTTCGGTTTCTCCCTGAACGCATCCATGCCTGGGCATCTTATATGGGTAACAGATCAGGGGTTGATGATTCATCAGAACCGTGTTTGTGGGTGACGACATCACAGCGTGTTTTTGACGCACTTGAGTCCTTTAGCGAGGATGTTGCAAAACCGCTTGACATCAAACAGATAAAAGTGCATGACAATGAATGTAAAAACTGCGAAAACTGGCAACAACAGTTCTATGAGAGCCTATCAGCAGCAATCCGGAAAGAAGCGTTCAACCAGCAGGATTTACTGCAACTGGAAGATGACTGCTCAAGATCAGGCCAGATAAAGCTGGGGGTGTTTTCCGGTGAAACAATCGATAAATGGGTAAAACGGCCCGGCAGTTCCATCCCGCTCTGCCTGGTCAGGGTAAAGGGATAAAAAACTTGATTTTAATGTAATTCATGTTATAAAAGCGTTTTTTAAACAAACCGGTTAAAAAATGGGTTTATAATTATTTGATGTTAATTAATTAAGGAGGTTATAGAGATGGGATTCAATCCAATTGTTGATCAATCAAAATGCGTGGGTTGCGAAGAATGCGTAGACGTATGTCCCGTAGAAGTATTTGAAATGGAAGATGATAAATCTGTCCCTGTCAATGCTGAAGAGTGCATGGGCTGCGAAAGCTGCGTTGAAGTCTGTGAAGAAGATGCCATTGTCATCGAAGAAGACTAACGCCCCAGATTCTGCTCAATAAAAAAGGTGCCGGGTGA